>JBEKOZ010000213.1:0-7593 GCA_049521275.1 Bryobacteraceae bacterium
GCGGCATTGGCGGCTGCGAGATCCTTCGCGGCCAGCGCTTCAAACTCGTCGGCTACGTCCTTGCGTTCATGCGCCAAGGAATCGATCCGCGCCACGTAATAATCCGCCGGGCGTCCTTCATAAAACACCAGGGCGCCGTACAATTGAGACGTTTTCTCGCGGATGCGCTCCTCGCCGGTGATGGCGCCGCCTTCCTTGGTGGCGACGATCTTCTTGCGCAGCTCGTCCGCCTTTTGGGAAAGGTCGTTCAATTGTTTACGCAGAGGATCGGCGACAGCGAGCCTGCCCGCGCGTTCCGTGAGCGCGTCCCGCACGCCGTTGATGCGATCGACATCGAAAGTGAGGTCCGCCAGCAACGCATACACGCGCATCGAGGCCGCGAACTGGAGCTTGCGGTCCGCCGCGTTGTAGACTGCGCGGGGATCGATTCCCACGTTGACCGTGGTCGTGTAGGTCTCCTGGCCGCGGGTCATCTTGACAGTGTAGGCGCCGGGCAGCACTCTGGGGCCGACCGTCGCTTCGCCAGCGGCGATCGCCGCGGGTGGAACGCGCGGAGCCTTCAGCCGCATGGACCATTCAATGCGGCTGACGCCGCGCCTGCTATTGGCCGGCAGCGTATCCACCAGCGCGCCCTTGTCATCGAACACCTCGATTTTCATCCTCCCGAAAATATGCCGCTTCTTCTGGTAGTAGGTGATCACGACCGCATCGGGAGGGTTGGGTCCGATAAAGGTGGCGTCACCCTCCGACCATCCGCCGCCAGCGGGGAGGAGCTGTGGCTGCACGGGTTTGTTTTCGAGAAATGCGGCATCCTTCGCCAGGACTTCCGGCGTCAATTGCCGCCACGGCGCAATGTCATCCACGATCCAGATGCCGCGGCCATGCGTGGCCAGCACCAGGTCCGATTCGCGCGGCTGCACCACGATATCGCGCACGGCCACATCCGGAAAATTGTTGCC
This sequence comes from Bryobacteraceae bacterium, assembly GCA_049521275.1. GTDB lineage: Bacteria > Acidobacteriota > Terriglobia > Bryobacterales > Bryobacteraceae > Palsa-187. Next base: position 960 of record JBEKOZ010000213.1, read on the forward strand.
TTTGTACTGCGCCCACTGCCGGCCTCCGTCGATCGAAACCCACAGGCCAAACTCGGTGCCGAGGTAGAGGAGACGCGGGGAAACCGGGTCCTCTTTGATCACGTGAGCATAGCCGCGCACGCCGCTCTCTTTCGCGGAAATCGGCGACCAGGTCCGGCCGAAGTCCATGGTGCGGAAAACATGCGGATCCATATCGCCGAAGGTGTGCCGGTCGAACGCGGCGTAGGCGGTCCCTTCGTCGTAGCGGCTGGCCTCGACCCACGAAACCCAGGAGGCTTTCGGAAGATTGGGAACGTTCGCGACGACATTCGTCCAGGTTTTACCGCCATCGCGCGTCACCTGCAAATTGCCGTCGTCAGTGCCAGCCCAAATGAGCTGGCCGTTGCGGGGCGACTCGCTGATCGAGTAGATGGTGGTGTGCATTTCGGCCACGGAGTTATCGACGGTGACGCCTCCCGATTCCTCCTGCTTCTGTTTCGCGGGATCGTTGGTGGTCAGATCCGGCGAGATGCGGTCCCAGGTTTGGCCGTGATCGCGCGAGCGGAACAGAAATTGAGCGCCGATATACAGGACGCCTTTCTCATTCGGACTCATGTGAATCGGCGTATTCCAATTGAAACGTAGCTTGCCTTCGCCGTAATTCGGCTGCGGCTGGATGCTGCGCGATTCGAGCGTCCGGCGGTTGACGCGCGCGATGTAGCCGCCTTGCGATTCGATGTAGGCATAATCCTTGTCGGCGGGATCGACGAACGCGAAAAACCCGTCGCCGCCGCCGAGATTCTCCCAGCGGCTGTTGGTGATCCCGCCCGGATAGGCCGAATCGCCGACCCAGATGCTGTTGTCCTGCAAACCACCGTACACGTGATACGGGTTTTCATTGTCGACGCTGACGTGATAAAACTGCGAAATCGGGAGATTGTTCGCCTTCAACCAGGTGTTGCCCGAGTCATGCGAATACCACAGGCCGCCATCGTCGGCGCTGAGGACCTCGTTCGTATTTTCGGGATCGATCCAGACATCGTGAAAGTCGCCATGCGCACCCCCGGCGAAGCTGAAGCTGCTTCCGCCATCGCTACTGACGATCAATCCTCCGCCCGCTTTGAACAACTTGTTTTCATCCTTGGGGTCCGCGATCAGGTTGGCGAAATAGAAAGGGCGCCAGACCATCATCTGGCTGCGATCGCGCTCCTCCCACGTTTTGCCGCCGTCGGCCGAGCGGAAGAGCGCGCTGCGCGTCGATTCGATCAATGCGTAAACCACGTCGGGATTGGAGGGCGCGGCGGCCAGCGCGATCCGTCCCCATGGCTTCGCCGGAAGGCCTTTGGCCGATGCCTGATTCAGTTCGGTCCAGGTGGCGCCGCCGTCCACGCTCTTATAAAGCGCGCTGGCGCTGGGCGTGGTTGGAGTTTCGCCGCCCGACCGGAAGGTCCAGCCCTGGCGACGGAAATCCCACATGCCCGCATAAAGCGTCCTCGAATCGCGGGAGCTCATGGTCATCATGGAGCAGCCGGTCGAAAGGTTTGCGCCTTTCAGGACCTTGGTCCAGGTCTTGCCGCCGTCCGTGGTTTTGTAGACTCCGCGGTCGTCGCTATCGCTCCACAATTTGCCCGGCACGCACGCGTAAACCGTATTGCCGTCCTTGGGATCGATCAGGATCTTGCTGATCCGCTCGGAGTTTTTCAGACCCATGTTGGTCCAGCTCCCGCCGTCGTCGGTGGATTTGTAAATGCCATCGCCGATCGATACGCTGTTGCGCGTCCACGATTCCCCGGTCCCGACCCAGACGGTTTTGGAGGAGGATGGATCGATCGAAACCGCGCCGATCGACTGCACTGGCTGCTTGTCGAAGACCGGCTTGAAGGTGGTTCCGCCGTTTTCCGATCTCCACACGCCGCCGCTGGCCGAGCCGACGTAAACGGTGAGCCGGCCATTTACCCGGACGCCTGCCAGAGCCGCCACGCGGCCGCTCATTTCCGCGGAACCGATGTTGCGGGCGTTCAGCCCGGAGATGGTGTCGGAATCAATTTTAATATCCTGCGCGGAGAGCAGCGCCGCGGCGATCGTGCAGAAGAGGGCGGCTTTCATTTCGCACCTCCGGCCGGGATCGAGAAGCGGGAATCGCTGAGCGGCACGTTGAGCTCCACCTTGTCGACGGTGAATTTCACCCGGTCCGGACTGCCCTTCTGGCCGGATTCGAACGCGAACGGAAAATAGATGCCGTTCACTTTTTCATAATCTCCATAGAGTGTCTCGTTCGCTTGCACGGAGCCGCGGATTCTCCGCTCGGTTTCGACCTTCAGTTCGAGAAACGAATCCGCATCGATGTAGTAATAGCGGATGTCGCTCGAACTCAGGGTGAGCTTGATCTTGTAACAGTCCGTGCCTTCGACGGAATCATGACCGATCAGTTCCGCTCGATGGTCCTTATTCCGGTAATCGACGAGCTGTCCGTCGATGTCCGCGTCCTCGACCAGGCTTTTCATATCGTCCGCCGAGAGCAGGTCGGGGTCTTTCCGGCCTCCGAAGGGCGAAACGCGCCAGCCGGTTTTACCGTCGAACGCCTCGGTCTCCGCCATGCCCTGAATGATGGTTTCTTCGCGCACCTTGTTGGGCCGCTGGTTTTCCTGAACGAAGGTGGCGCGGAAGCCCCCCTGCCTGAGCGTGCCGGAGGTCCGCATGGTCTTCAGCGCCTTGATTTTTTCCACGCCGCCGCGGGCTTCGAGGTTCCGGGCAATAATTTCGTCGACGGTTTGAGCCGCGACGAACAGAGGCGAAAGGAGCGCTACAAATAGAAAGGGGAAAAAGGTTCTCATTGTGACTGCGCCTATTTTAGCAGTGGGCGCACAGAAGGACTTAAGCGGCCCTGGTGCCGGCGATAATGCGGTGCTGGCGCACGTTGGACGTTTCAACTTCAAACATGGCTGTGAAATGGAAGGTGCTGCCACCTTCGGGATTGCGGTCGACCCAGATGCGTCCGCCCATCATCTCGACCAGCCGGGCGCAGATCGCGAGGCCGAGGCCGGTGCCGCCGTACTTGCGAGTGGTCGAGCCATCGGCTTGCGTGAACGGTTGGAAGATGACGGCGCGCTTGTCGGCGGGCACACCGATGCCGGTGTCGCGAACCTCGAAGTGCAGCGCCACCTGACGGTCCGCTGGGGACGGTTCCTGGGCGATCCGCAGTTCAATGACGCCCGCTTCCGTGAATTTGATCGCGTTCCCGATCAGGTTGGTCAGAATCTGGCGCAGCCGGTGGGGGTCGCCCGTGAGTTCATCGGGAATGCCGGGCGAGGTGATCCAATGCAGCTTGATTTTCTTCGCCTCCGCCGCGAATACCAGGGGCTTGACGGCGTCATCCACCAGCCGGCGCAGCCGGAATCCGATGTGTTCCAGCTCCATGTGGCCCGCCTCGACCTTGGCGAAATCGAGCAGTTCGTTGAGCAGATGAAGCAGCGAATCCGCACAGCCTTTCACCATGCCGAGGCACTCACGCTGATCGGAATCGAGGGGGCTGTCGAGCACGATCGAGGTCATGCCGAGGATCCCGTTCATCGGCGTGCGCAGCTCATGACTGATGTTGCCGAGAAACTCGGTCTTGGCGCGGCTCGCGGCTTCGGCCTCCTCCTTGGCGCGGCGCAGCAGCAGATGGGCCCGCAATCCGGACGAGTATGCCCCGTTCAGGATGCGGCCTTGCAGCACCAGAAATACGAGAAAAATTGCGGTCATCAGCGCCATGATCCGTTCCTCATGTTTCGCCGAACATGCCTGGGCGATGATGCAGGGCAACAGCATCACGACGTGGTAGCCCGTCACCAGCGGGCGATTCGGCGTCATCATGGTGAGCGAGCTGGAGCACCCGCCCAGGATGAAAAACAGCAGCACGATGCGCGTCCAATCCGAAGCTGGATAGAAGATGGTGGCCAGGGCGAATAGCCCGCCCCAGCACACTGCGCCCAGCAGAAACGCCGCGGCGAACAGTCCCCTCCAGAGGGTGGCGTTCGATACGCACATCGCCTCCCTGCGCACCCCGAGATACGCGCGCGATAGCAGCGAGACCACCACTCCCGAGGTTGCCGCCATCACGACCACGGGATGATCGTGGAAGTAAGTGGTGACCAGAAAGAACGTCAGCAGCAGAATCGGGAAGCCCCACAATCCCAGGATGCTGCGGCGCGCGAGTTCCGCGTCGGCCTGACGCCGGAGTTCGTCGCGATCGCTGTCGGCCGTCACGACGAACCTGCGTGCATAGCTCACGTATCGGACAGGGGGTGCTGATCTTGAGTCGAGGTTTCCTCGGCCGCGACGTGAAAACCCGTGTTCGCGGCGGGCACACCGGCGTACACTCCGAGCTCGAACAGCACTTCCTTCAGATCGGCCATTTCGAGCTCGGCGGCCAGCCCGGTCCGCACATGCAGACGGAACTCCTCCCAGCGGCCGAGCGAGGCAGTCGCCGTAAGGGCGAGCAGGCGCCTCACGCGCGGATCGAGGCCCGGCCTGGACCAAACCGTTCCCCAGGCGTAGCGCGTGATCATCTCCTGAAATTCGCGGTTGAGATCGGTGGCGCCGGCCATCGCCCGGTCCACATACTCATCGCCCAGCACGGATCGCCGCATGGCGAACCCAACCTCGATCGGATCCGCCGGTGAAGCCGGCAGCAGGAAATCGAACAGCGCGGCCGCGAACGAAGACGGCCGTTCCACATTCGAGAGATGAGTCGCGGCCAGGCGCACCACCCGGGCCCCGGCGATGCCGGCAGCCAGCACGTCGCCGTGCCCCGCCCACGGCGTCGACACGTCATGGTCGCCGGCGATGACCAGCACCGGGACCTTAATACTGCCCAGCAGCGGCCGGTTGTCCATATCGCGGATGGCCGCGCAACAGCCCGCGTAACCAACCGGGTTGGTCGCGTGCAGGACTGCTCGAATCGACTCCACCGCCGGATTTGCGGCGCGGGTGCGGGCGGAAAACCAGCGCTCCATCACCGCGTCTTCGACGGCGCCGATCCCGTGTTCGAGGACAGCCAGCCGCCGAGCCTCGAACAGACCCGGATCCGCCATTCTGGGCGAGGTATTCGCCAGCACCAGCCGCTCGATGCGCGCGCCCGCGTTCGCGCCCAGCCACTGGCCGATCATCCCGCCGATCGACAGGCCGCAGTAGGCAAACCTAGAATGTCCGGCGGCGTCGACGGCGGCCAGAACGTCTCGCCCCAACTGTGCGATGGTGTAATCGCCCGTCGGCACATCGGAGGCGCCATGGCCGCGCAGGTCCAGGCGAAGCACTTGAAAGTGGCGTAGCAAGGCGGGCATTTGCGGGTCCCACAATCCGTGGTCGGCGCCCAGCGCATGCACCAGCACCAGCAGCGGCCTGCCCGGCACGCCCTCGAGGCGGTAGTAAATCCGGCATCCTTCGGAATCGGCAAACGGCACGTTTAATCCTCTCCACCGAGTTTAGTGCGTCAGACGTCTTTCCGAAGTTCCTTGACCCTTGGGTGGGGCGGTCCCCCTGGACCGCGGCCGACGCCCGCGTCGGCCTATGATTTGCGTGCGCAGGCCGAGCCGGACCAGGGGGTCCGGCGCCGACGAGGGCGTCCGCCCCACAGGCCGGCGTGATAACTACGCTAACAGTCGCCGGCGGAATTGTTCCGCGCTGCCCAGGTAATCCTCAGGTTCGAGCTCGGACGCAACCGCGCGATACCTGGCTTGCTCCGAAAACACCGCGCCTCGGGTGCTCTCGATATTGCGGCGCATCCTCTGCACGTCCACTGTCAGCCCTTCGGCCACTTCCGCCATCGACTCCAACGCGACGCCCGCCGCCTGCACGATCGCCTCGACGGTAGCCCATTCGGACTGCCATCCGCCGACGCCCCGCTCATGCTCCTGAACCATCCCGCTCAGGAAATTCGAAACCAGCCCCGGGGTCCGCTTCGATGCCGCGATCGCCAGCATACACGCGGTGGGATTGCGCTTGTGGGGCATGCTGGAGGACCCTCCCCGTCCGTCTCCACCGGGCTCCGCGACTTCGCCTACTTCATATTGCATCAGCAGCGCGATGTCGAGCGCCATCTTGCCGAGACTCGCCGTATAGATGCCCAGCGCGGCCATTAACGCAGCCAGCCGGTCGCGATGCCCGTGCCAGGGCGCATCCGGACAGGCGAGCTTCAATTCCTCCGCCAGCGCTTCACTCACCGCAATTCCGCGATCCCCCAACGCAGCCAGGGTTCCGCTCGCGCCGCCGAACTGGAGGTAAGCCGACTCATCGAAGCGACTCGATACGCGCGCCCAGCCGCGCCGGATCGCCCCTGACCAAGAAGCCGCCTTGAGTCCGAACGTGACGGGAGGCGCGGGTTGTAGCAGAGTGCGTCCCAACATTACTGTATTGGCATGATCATCGGAAAGGCGCCGCAGGCCAAGCATCACGCGGTCGTGGTCCGCCTCCAGCACGCGCCGGCATCGGCCCAGCAGTAGCACCAGCACGGTGTCGGTCACGTCCTGGCTGGTCGCGCCCCAATGGACGAAGCCCGCGGCCGGTTCGTTCGCTGCGCGCACTTTTTCCGTCAGCATGCGGACCAGCGGAATCGCCGGCGTCCCCGCGCGCAACGATTGACGCACCAGTTCCGCGATATCGAAGCCATCCGTCA
>JBEKOZ010000214.1:0-7585 GCA_049521275.1 Bryobacteraceae bacterium
CGATAAAAGCACCAGGAACGCCGCGCCCGCGCCACTCCCTAGCCCCAACAGGAATTCGCGCGACGAGGTGTTCTTCCAACCCAGCCCCAGCGCGGAAAGTTGTCCGCGTTCGTAAACCCGCACGGTAATCGCGTTGGCCAGGGCTGCCGCCGCGAAGGTCGCCATGGTCGCGGTGACGAGCTTGCTCCCGCTGGTGATCCAGTAAAGGACGACCGCGAATACATTCAGGCTCAGGTAGCCGATGAGCACGAACAGGCCGACGCGGAGGACGATCCCAAGAAGGTCGGGCTTTTTTCCCTCCGTCATTTCGAGACGCGGACCTCTACGCCCCGGCGCGCGACCTGCACCGGAAGCACCGTAGCGCCTTCTTTTTCGATGAGCGCGGCGACGCGGGACCGCGCCTCGGGCTCCACCAGAAACAGGACGCATCCGCCGCCGCCCGCGCCGCAGACCTTCGCCGCCAGCGCGCCTTTGCGGCGCGTCACCTGGACCAGGTGGTCGATCAGGGGCGTGGAAATTCCAGGCGCGTTCTTCTTGCGATGGGACCATTCTTCGCGCAGCAGACGCGCGGCGCCGGTCCAGTTCTGATTTTCGATCGCGTGGCGCATGGCGGCGGCGATGGCGGCGATGGTTTCGAAATTTCTGAACACGCGCGGATTTCGGTCGATGTGGCCTTTGGTCACTTCCCAGTTGTTGATGCCGGAGTTGCGGGGCTCTCCGGTGTAGGCTAGCACGACGCGCGCTTCCAACTCCTCCGGAGCGACGTCGAGCGCGACCCGGCGAATTCCCGCGCAGCCCATCTCGATGGCGCTGACGCCTCCGTACATGGCCGGATAATAATCCTGGCAGCCGGTGGGCACCCGAATCAGGCGGGCTTCGATATTCTGCGAAATCTCCCGCAGTTTTTCGAGCGCATAACCGCGTTTCAGCCAATTGTTGAACGCGCTGGTGGTGGCAATAATCAGCGCCGACGATCCCGCGATGCCCGCGCCGGCCGGAGCCTCGGAGCCGGTTTCCAGATGAAACCCGCCTTCGGGGCGGAAGAATCGCACGATCTCAGCGGCCAGCGGAAGCGCGTGTTTTTTCGCGGCCAGTAGGTGGTCGAGCGAATCGTAAGCGGCGTCGCGATTCAGGTCCGTGGAGCGGAAGGTGATCTTCGTGCCGCCGCGCGGCTCGATTGAGGCGCGCGTGTAGCGGTCGACGGCGAAGTTCACGGTAACGGCGTTTTCATGAAACAAGTAGAGCGGCCAGATATCGAGTGTGCCGCCGGCGAGGTCGACCCGGCACGGGGCTTGCGAGTGGATTCTCATTCAGAGACTCCGACCAGGATACCGCTCCCTGCGGTCACGGCTCGGAATGGGCATTAACTGATCGCTCCCTGCGGTCGCGGCTCGGTAAAGCATTCCCCAACGCCGATTCCGAGCCGTGACCATAGGGAGCGGTCAGCACAATATGCCCACTAGCTGCTGAGCGATCTTCAGCGTCCGGTGATTGCGATCACAATCGGGATTGAAATTCGCGATGGCGGCGGCGCGCAGTTTTCCGGTCGCGATCACCTGTTTCACGGCGTCGAAGAGCTGCTCGGGAGAAATCCCTCCAGGCGCCGAAAAATTGACGCCGGGAGAAATGCCGGGGTCGAGCACATCGAGGTCGAGATGCAGATAAATGTTGTCGACGCGGTGGGCGAGCTGATCGACTGCGCGTGGCAGTGCATCGAGCGAAGCGAGTTCAATCTTCGACCGGGCGAGACGAACTTCTTCGAGTGGATCCAGGCTTCGCGTTGCCGCGAGCACCACGTTTTCTTCCGGAACCGGCCGCGCCATCAGCTCCGGATGGCAATGGCCGGTCGCGATGGCCAGCGACATTCCCTCCAGGGCGCCGCTAATGGTCGTCTCCGGCGTATTGAAATCGCCATGAGCGTCGAACCACACGATGCCGGGATTTTCGAGCGCCGCGAGAGTGCCTAGACACGAGCCGCAGTTTCCGGCCAGAATGACGACCGGAGATTCATGCGCCGCCACCGCCTGGGCAAGCCGGGAATTGAGTTCGGCGATGCCGCCGTCGCTCTCGATCATTAAACAAGGCTGATCGAGTGCTTCTAAAATGACCAGAGGTCCGCGCCCAACCTCCACCGCGCGACGCCCCAGGTGATACGGAATCGCGATCAACGCACCGCCCTCCCTAACAAGGCGAGGAACACGCCGGCCACAGCCAGAGCTCCGCCGGCGGCGGCCAGGCCAATCTCCGGCAGCCATTGTCCCCGGTAGTAAAAGAGGATGAGCAAGGCAAAGAATATCAGGCGCAGGCATAGCGTGGCGACGCGGCGCGAGAATCTCACCGCGACCCAGGCCGCCAGCGACGCGGCCGCGGCCGAAGCCCCCCATCCGAACAGCGCGGTCCGGGCCAGAGATTCCCAATCGGGCGTGGGCACGAAATGGCCGCGATAGGACCAATAGACGGTCGCGATCCCGGCGGCCAGCAGCGTGAGAGCGACCACTTCTCCATACAGCACGCCCACGAAAATCCGTGCCTTGGCCTGTTGGAAAGATGTGGAAATCCCTTCGGGGAACAATTGCGCCGTCGCCGGTCCGGCAAAAATCAAGCCCAGGCAGGCGTAGGCTCCCAGAATCTGTGGATCGAAAAAGTCCAGTCCTTTAAATCGCGGGGTCACGAATCCAAAAACGGCCAGCAATGCCAAGTGGGCCAAAATCGAGCGAGAACTCCCGATTCGAGGCGCAAACAGGCGGATCTCGTCAAGAAATGCTTGCATTGCGACGCTTCTCAAAACATGGTACCAATCGAGGGGAGTCACCTTAAGCATCAATTAGGGCGATTTTATCTAAGGCAAAAGCGCAGACTATTTGAATTTCCCGCCGATTAAAGAGGCAGAGACGGACCTACGAACAAATGCAAGACAGGCGTGTTGAACCTCGGATGCTGTGCGCAGACCTTGTGGACGTGCAGTGGAAGGACCCGAACGGGCGGACCCGGCGCGACGTGGCCAACCTGGAGGACATCTCCCTTTCAGGCGCCTGCCTCCAGGTCGACCGTCCCGTGCCCCACGGCACTCCGCTGCGGATGAGTTATCCGAACGGCGAACTCGCGGGCATCGTGAAGTATTGCGTGTTTCGCGAGATCGGGTATTTTCTCGGCGTGGAGTTCGCACCGGGTACCCGCTGGTCGCAGCGCCATTTCCGTCCGCAGCACCTCTTAGACCCCCGCCGGCTGGTCGGGCGCGTCACCGCGCGTCTGAAGGTGGCTGCCGCGCCGCTGGTAAACTGAAGCCGGTTACACTACCGCCTGCTGGCATTGTCCGGCTTACTGTGTTTAACTGAAGGTATCCGTTTTCAGTTCTGAGATTTATGTCGTCGGTGGAAAATCAATTGCCGAGGTCCGCCGATGCGCTGGCCGATCGCACCGATAAGAAAAACCTTCCCTGGGCGGCCATCGCCTGGTTCGGCATTCTTCTCATCGTCGCGTATTACCCGATTTTGAAGCACCTGGTGTGGCAATGGTCCAACGATGAAGACGTCGGACATGGATTTTTCGTGCCGGTAGTGGCTGGTTACATCGTCTGGCAGCGCCGCGAACAGCTGATGGCCCTCGCCTGGAAGCCCGCCTGGTGGGGAGTCGCTCTCCTGGTTTGGGGCGCCCTGCAAGCTTACATCGGAACGCTGGGCGCAGAGTTGTTTCTGCAACGAAGCGCATTCCTGATCTCGCTGGTGGGAATGCTCCTGGTTCTGGGCGGCACCGCCCTGGTCCGGGAAGTGGCATTTCCTCTGCTGTTGCTGCCGTTCATGATCCCGATTCCGACGGTGGTTTATAACCAGATCACCTTTCCGCTGCAACTGTTCGCCAGCAGAGTCGCGGAGATTCTTTTGAGCGCGATCGACATCCCCGTACTGCGCGAAGGGAACGTGCTGGAGCTGGCGAGTCAAAAACTCTCGGTGGCCGAGGCGTGCAGCGGCATTCGCAGTTTGTTGTCCCTGTCGTTCCTGGCGCTGGTCTACGCGTATTTCTTCGACCGCAAAGTGTGGATGCGCTGGGCGCTGTTCTTCGGCGTGCTGCCGATCGCGATTCTCGCCAACGCGGGACGGGTGACCATCACCGGAATTCTGAGCGAACGCGACCCCGAACTGGCGCGCGGATTTTTTCACGAACTGGAAGGCTTTATCATTTTTGCCATCGCGCTGGCGATGCTGTTCATCCTGCACATCCTGATAAACTGGATTTACCGCTGGAAATTCGCCGCGAAGGAGACGCCCGTTGTTTAAGTTTCTGAATTCGACTCCGGCCCGGCTGGTCACCTTGTTTCTGGCGCTCCAGACGGCCGTGTTATACAGCTCCATCCGGCCCGAATATATTCCGCCAACCGTCCACCCTTTGAGCCAGTCGCCGCGCCAGTTCGGTACGTGGACCATGGTGCGGGAGAGCTTTATCGACAAGGCGTCGGAGGAAGTGCTCAAAGCCGACGACACTTTGACTCGCGTGTATAGGGACGGAGCCACAGGCGCCGAGGCGAGTCTGTTTGTGGCCTCTTTCCTGACGCAGCGCAACGGCAAGATTCCGCATTCCCCGAAAAATTGCCTGCCCGGGGCCGGGTGGACGCAGTTGAGCTCCGAGAATTATCCGGTCGACGTCGGGCTGGCCGCGCCCATCGTCGTGAACCGCTACGTAATCGTGCATGGCGACGAGCGCGAACTGGTGCTGTATTGGTATCAATCGCGCGATCGCGTAGTGGCGGATGAATTCAAGGCGAAATTCTGGGTGCTTGCCGACGCCATCCGGTTGAATCGGACCGACACGGCGCTGGTGCGGGTGATCGTGCCCATCGCCAATAACAACGAGGGTCCGCCGACGCGCGCCGCGACCGCGTTCGTGCGGGCGTTCTTCAGTTCGCTGAAGCAGTATTTGCCTGCGTAGGCTCGCGCTCAGTCCGCATGCTTACGCATGGCGGTTCCGAATGAGCGCCGGTCGTCTTCTTCCGAGCCGTGACCGCAGGGAGCGGTTTCACTGCATTCGAGCCCCCGAACCGCCATGCGTAAAGCATGCGGACATTCGCTGTGGTCTCCGCAGATGAGCGGCGTCGACACGAGTGTCGACGCGGCACGCAGGAGTGCGTGCGCCACAACACCCCGCTAGGAACCAAATCGCGCGGTCACATCGCGCTGATACTTCTCGATGGTCGCGGTGTGGCCCAGGATGAACCGGCTGACGAAGCGGAACAGCGGATTGGACACCTCGCCATGCTCCGTGATGGTGAGCTCCGTGCCATTGCCGCTGGGCGCGATCTCATACGTCCAGCTGCCACCGAAGGGCAGCCGGGGGTCCGCGATGCGGTTCACGATGCGCTGTGGGGCGACGGTCTCGACGCGCTCGTAAGTGATGGCGCCGTTCGCATCGGTCTCCCGCCATTTCAGAGGCGTTTCCGCAAGCAGCTCATACTTGAGCCCTCGCCAGTCCGAAGGGCCCGCGATCAGCGCGAAGACGTCCTGCGGTGATGCCCGCACCTGAATCTTCCGGCTGGCCACATGCTCCTTCGGCAGCATCGCGCCGATCAACACCACCACAGCAGGGATGATCACCACGGCGAGACCACCATAAATCAGCCACCTCATGCGACCCTCCTTGTGAGTTCTTTAAACCGCCTCGATTCGACGAATTCCGCCGCCGCTTTCGCCAGCAGCTCCAGTCCGGCAAGCCCCGCGGAGCGGTCCCGCGCCTTCATGCGTCCGAGCATCGCGCGTACCAGCTCCCGGTCGAGCACTGATTTGCGTTCCTTCACCCGAGCGCCGTCCTTGGTCAGCCGCAGGGCGACTTTACGGGCGTCCCCGGCGTCGCGGTCGCGCGTGACGTAGCCGGCCCGCACCAGACGGTCGACGGTCAGCGACATGGTCGACGCGGTGACCCCCATGTGCCCGGCGAGGGTCAAGAGGCTGGTCGGCTCCAGTTCGTCGAGATGATCCAGAATGCCGGCCTGATGGGCGCTGAGCCGCTGATTCGTCTCCTCGTCCTGGACATGCCGGGTGTGGCAGGCGAAATAGATTTTGGGGTAACAGTCCATCAATATAGAAATCTGCGCGGCGATCACGGGTCCATTCTAACTAATTTGATTGGTCAAATCAAATAATAAAGCCACCGCGCCTGCGAGTAGACTAATGCACATGAATCGACGCGATGCTTTGCGAACGGGCGCGACTCTTTTCGGCGTGCCCTGGCAGAAGGTTGTGGGTGCCACTCCCGCGCCCCTGCCCGACGACGCGCTGTTTACACGCGACCCGGAAACGTATTGGAAGCGTATGCGCGAGGAACAGTTTTTCCTGCCCGAATGGCGCTCGTTCCTGAACAACGGCAGCCTGGGCGTGCTGCCTCGTCCCGTGGTTCGCACCATGGCGAAGTACCTGGAGGACGCCGCCGCGCTCGAAACTCCGTACCCGTATCCGCGCTGGGGCTATGAAACGCTCGACGAGGAACGCGAAGAGCTGTCGAAGTACCTGGGCTGCGCGAAAGACGAGCTTGCGATCATGCACAACGCGACGGAGGCGATCACCACGGTGGCCTCGGGCCTGGATCTCAAGGCGGGCGACGAAGTGCTCATGACCAGTCTGGAGCATACGTCCGGCAAAGCGGGTTGGGAGCAGAAACGCGCTCGCTACGGGATCACCATCCGCGAGGTGCCGATTCCTTTGCCGCCCAAAGATCCCGCCCAGTTGGCCGATCTGATGATTTCGGCCATCGGCCCGAAGACGCGCATCGTGAGCTTCAGCGGAATTATCAGTCCGACCGGGTTGATCATGCCGATCCGCGAAATCTGCGACGCGGCGCGCGCCAAAGGCGTGCTGACGCTGGTCGACGGCGCGCATATGCACGGGCAGATGGCTCTGAAGCTCTCCGATCTGCATTGCGATTTCTTTGCCGGGAGTCCTCATAAATGGATGTTCGCGCCGGCGGGCTCGGGTTTCCTGTATATTCGCGAGGAGAAATTGGACCTGCTGTGGCCGCTAAACGTCACCGGCGGCTGGGACGACAAGTCGCTGAAGGCCGGGCGCTTCATGAGGCAGGGCACCAACAATCGCGCGATTATCCAGGGTATGATCGCGGGTCTCCGTTTCGCCCAGGCGGTGGGACCGGACCGCATCTATGCGCGCATCCATCAGCTCGCGCGGCAGACCTATGCGCGGGCCGCGAAGTTGCCCTACATTCAGCTGCTGACGCCGAATGACGACCGCATGTTCGCGGCGCTGGTATGCATCAAATTCAACAAGGACTCGGGCGCGGTGTGGCAGGAAACCGCCAGGCGCAAAATTTTTGTCAGCGGCGGCCAGCAGTCCCGGCTCTCCACGCACATTCACACGCGTCCTTCCGATATCGACGAACTGTTCGACATTATTGAAGACAAAATGGGTAAAGCATGAAACCACTGGTTCTTTGCTGCGGCCTCGTCGCTGTCGCAGTCGCCGCCGATCCGAATCTGACTGATCTGGCGCACAACGCCGCCGAGCTTCGCTCAAAATTGAAAGCCGACGATCTGACAAAGGGACTCGCTTATATCGGCGATCACGAACAGATGCTGTTCGCCGTCGAC
>JBEKOZ010000215.1:0-7570 GCA_049521275.1 Bryobacteraceae bacterium
ACACCATTGTCGGCGTCCTGCCAAAAACTTTCCCCCGGCTCTCGAACGAACAGATCTACGCGCCGCTGGTGTTCACCGCGGAGCAGGCCAACGGGCGCGGCAACCGGCATTTCCAGGTGATCGGCCGCGTTCAGGAAGGAATCAGCCTCGCCGCCGCAGGGCAGCGCATGGCGGAGCTGGAACAGCGGCTCGGCACCCAGTTCGTCGAAGACAGCGGTCACACTCTCGCGCTTCAGCCCATCGAGGACGCAGCGGTGCAGGACGCCCGCGCGCTGCTGGCGATCTTGTTCGGCGCGGTGGGTTTCGTGCTGTTGATTGCGTGCGCGAATATCGCCAATCTGCTGCTGGCGCGCGGCACGGCACGGCAGAAGGAGATGGCGCTGCGCGTGGCCCTCGGCGCGGGGCGCTGGCGGCTCTGCCGGCAGCTTCTTACCGAGAGCGTGCTGCTGGCGCTGCTGGGCGGAGTGGTCGCCATGGCGCCTTCGCTCGCAGCCATTCGCTTCATCACCTCCTTTCATCTGGACGAACTCCGCAATGGGGATCTGATCACGCTGAACTCCGGGGTTCTGGTTTTCAACCTGGTTCTTTCCTTCGCCACCGGGATTCTGTTCGGACTGGCGCCGGCGTGGCAGGCCTGGAAAACCAACGTCAGCGGCGCGATGAAGGAAACGTCGCGAAACTCGACCGGCGCCGGACAACAGCGCCTGCGCGGCCTGTTCGTGGTCAGCGAAGTGGCGCTGACGCTGGTATTGCTGGTGGGGGCGGGCCTGATGTTGCGCAGCTTCGCGCTGATGCGCTCGGCCAACCCGGGCTACGATTCGCGCGGCGTGCTTACCGTGAGCGTGGCGCTTTCCGAGCAGCAGTACGCGACGCCCGAAAAGCAGCTCGCTTTCTTCGACAGGGTGCTCCGCGAGTCGCAGTCCCTGCCGGGGGTGATAAGCGCCGCGGCCGTCGACGATCTGCCGGGCAGCGACAACATGCACGGCTCCGGACTGTTTCTCCCGGACCGGGAGCAGCGTGTCGAGGACGTGAAGGTGGTGCTGCACGACTCGGTGACGCCCGGCTACTTCGCCACGATGCGCATCCCGCTCATCCGCGGCCGCTATTTGAACGAAACCGACACCAGGAACTCGGCGCCGGTGGCCGTCATTGACGAATGGACAGCCAGAGAAAACTGGCCGGGGCAGGACGTGGTGGGAAAAAGCCTGAAGCTGGGTCTGAAAAAGGCGCCGCGCCAGATTGTCGGGGTGGTGGGCAGCGTCGATCAGGGCATTCTGGTGAAGCTGCTGAAGGGACAGATCGGGCAGGTCTATATCCCGGCCCCACAGGAGCCCGCGCCGGCAATGACTCTGGTGCTGAGAACCGCACAGGATCCGGCGACTCTGATTCCCGTCATGCGCAGCCTGGTGCGCGGCGTCGATATCGATCAGCCCGTCTTCAAGGCAGAGACCATGGAGGCGACGCGGGCGGCCGGCCGCGCATCCCAGCAACTGGCTACGTCGCTGCTGGGTAGCTTCGCGGGGGTGGCGCTGCTGCTGGCGGCGATCGGGATTTACGGAGTGATCGCGTACAGCGTCGGTCAGCGCACGCGCGAATTCGGCATTCGCTTATCCCTGGGCGCGAAGCGCTTGGATGTGCTGCGGCTGGTGGTCCGGCAGGGCCTGGTGCTCGCCGGCGCAGGCATCGCCGTCGGCCTGGCGGGAGCGTTCGCGTTGACCCGCCTGCTCTCCAGTCTGCCGTACGCGGTGAACGCCACCGACCCGCTGACCTTCGCGGGCGTCACCGCTCTGCTGGCTGCGGTAGCGGTCGCGGCCAGCTTCCTGCCGGCCTGGCGGGCGACGCGAGTAGATCCGGTCATCGCCCTGCGCTGCGACTAAACGCCGTTCAACTTGAGCGGCTGCGTTTTAGCTCGGCGACGCCGGCTCTTTTGGCTTCGTTGAAGGATCGATGCAGAGTGCCCGCAACGGTCCCAACGGTTTTCGAGGCGCCTTCCACCCGGGCGGTAATACCGTCCGCCCCTTTCTCGAAGACCCGCACGGTCCACGCGAAAACAGCCGGCACGATCATGGCGGCTCCCACCATACCCAGTCCAATGCCAGCCACCACCAGACCAGAGCCGGCAATTGCCATCTTCTGCTTTGTTTCCATTTTCCCGCGACCTCCTCAATTCCATTGAACCACGCGAACGAGATACCATGAGGAACCATATGAAGGAAGTCTTTACAAAGAGTTTCTGGGCAGGCGTAAAGGCGACCTTTGAGGAAGCGCGCGAAGGGCCGCCTCGCGCGGAGAAAGCCTTAGACATTCCGGCCGGGACTGGCCCGGGCGCGGACGACACTATTCGTACCGGAGCGCGATCAACGGATCTACCTTCGTCGCCCGCCTCGCGGGAATGATGCAAGCCACTATAGTCACCGCGGCCAGCAGCAGCGCCATGCCGCAGAAGGTGAGCGGATCGAAGGAGCTGACGCCGAACAGCAGCCCGCTGATGAGGCGGGTAAGGGCGAGTGCGCCGGCAGCTCCGGCCAGCACTCCCACGGCGGCGAGCTTGAGCCCCTGCGAAAGAACCAGGCCGAGGACGTCGCCCGCTCTGGCGCCCATCGCCATGCGGATGCCGAACTCGGTCATGCGGCGTGTCACGGAGTAGGAAATGACGCCGTACAATCCGACCGCGGCGAGCAGCAGCGCGGTGCCGGAAAAGAGGCCCAGCAGCGTAGTGAGGAATCGAGGACGGGAGCGCGCGCCTGCGAGCACTTCATCCATGGTGCGGACCTGCGCGAGCGGAAGCGATGGATCGATGTCGCGGATGGCGGCGCGGACGGCGCCGACCACCGCATGCGGGTCGCCCGAGGTACGCAGCACGAGATAGATCGTGCCGCGAGCGCCGAATTGGCGCTGCGTCAGGAACAGTTCCGTGCCGGCGGGCTTGTCAAGGCCTGCATTTTTCACATCCTCCACGACGCCGACGATGGTGAACCAGGGGTCCTGAAAACCCGGGCGGACGCGGCGGCCGATGGGGCTGTCGTTCCCGTAGTAGGTTCGCGCCATGGTGTGGTTGATGATCACCGCCGGGGGGGCGCCGTCGACATCGCGCGCGTCGAAGAGGCGTCCCTCGAGGAGGCGGGTGCCCAAAGTGTCAAAGAAATGGTCGCCCACGGTTTGCCAGTAATCGATGTTATGACCGGGGCCGCCGGGGACCGGCGTGAAGTTTTCAATCTGCGTGTCGTTGGCGTTGATCGGGCGCTCCGGCGGCAGACCTTGTGCCGCTGTTGCGGACGTGACTCCGGGAATCACGGCGATTTTCTCCTGCACCGCCTGCCAGAAGCGGGCTCGATTTGCGGCTTTGGGATAAACCGTGTCGGGCAGATTCAACCGCAGTGTCAGCAGGTTTTCGGGACGGTAGCCGGGATTGACTTCGCTCAGTTTCCAGAACGCCCGGATCATCAGACCGGTGCCGATGAGGAGAACCAGCGCCAGGGCGAGTTCGCTCGATACCAGCGCGGAACGAAAGCGATTGGAGGCGACCGAGCCAGCGGCGCCTCGTCCTCCGCCGGCCTTCAGCGCGTCATGCAGAGTGCCTCCGGTGATTTGAGCGAGCGGCGCAAGTCCGAACAACAGCGCCGTTAATAGGGAGACGGCAATAGTGACCGCGAGAACCGTGGGATCTATGTTCACTTCCGCGGCACGAGGGATGCTGGCTTTCCCGTTCGCGACGAGCACCTTCAACCCGGCTACGGCAAGGACCAGACCAAGCACGGCGCCAGCGGCCGAGAGCAGCAGGCCCTCGGTGGTGAACTGGCCGACGAGTTGTCCGGTACTGGCGCCAATGGCCTTGCGGACCGCGATTTCGCGCTGGCGCGCTTCGGCGCGGGCGAGTAGAAGATTCGCCACATTTACGCAGGCGATCAGCAGCACAAACGCAACCGCGCCCATCAGGGTCCACAAGGCGGGACGGATGGTGCGGACGACTTCATCCTGCAATCCGTAGGCGACGATCGGATGAGCGTCGGGGCTGAAAGGATGATTCTTGGGTCCGATGCGGTCGGTGGATTGTTCGACGTGACGCTTGATTTCGTCCATCGCCCGGGTCAGCGGAACGCCGGGTTTCAAGCGTCCGATCAGGGAGAGAAAATGGCTGCCGCGCCGGTTCGGATCGGGCGCAGGGAGTTGCAGGGGTCCCCAGACCTCCGGCGGATCGAGCTCGCCGGGCGGGAAGGAGAAGGTCTGCGGCATGACGCCGACGATGTTCGTGTTATCGCCATCGACCTGGATGACGCGGCCGATCACGCCGCGGTCCCCGGCAAAAAGTCGCTGCCACAGGTCGTGCGAAATGACCAGGACCCCGGGTGCGCCGGGGATATCGTCCTGCGGGGTGATGGCGCGGCCCAATTCAGGCGAGACGCCGAGGGACGTGAACAGACCTCCCGTGACCGCGGCGCCGGTAACTCGAATGGGTTGGGCCGCGCCGGCGAGGTTTACACCGCTGATGGCCCAGGCGTCGAGCGATTCCCACGAGGTGAGCTCGCGCTTCAGCTCGTCATATTCGGGCGGCGAAGTCCAGAAGCGGCGCAGTCCGCCGTTCGGAAATTTTGGGAACTCGGTGTAGAGACGGACCAGCCGGCCAGGGTCCCGATAGCCGAGCGGCCGCAGCAGGACCGCGTGCACGACGCTGAAAATCGCGCTGGTCGCGCCGATACCGAGGGCAAGGCAGATGACTGCGGCGGCGGTGAATCCCGGGCTCTTGACCAGCATCCGGGCGGCATAACGAAGATCCTTGAAAAAAGTCGGCACGCGCGTCTCCTCCCATTAGATACGGCGCGGCGGCGGAATGGTTACGAATCGGAGACCTGACGGAAACACGAGCCGCCTGAAAAGGGCGGCTGCAGCCAGTATTGGCCGCCCTACAAGAGACGCACTACGGCCTGACGAAAATTGCTCGTGACGCTTTATTCGTACCGCAGCGCGATCAGCGGATCCACGCGCGCGGCTCTTCTGGCGGGCACGTAGCAGGCGAACAAAGCGACCAGCGTCAGCAGCACGGGGGCGGCTCCCAGCACCAATGGATCCAGGCTGCGCACGTCATAAAGAAAACTGGCCAATACCTTGCCGAGCCCAATCGCCAGCAGCAGCCCTGCTCCGATGCCGACCATGGTCACCTTCAGCCCTTCGCCTAAAATCATGCGCAGAGTGGAGGAAGTATCCGCGCCGAGGGCCATGCGAATGCCGATCTCGCGCGTCCGCCGCGCCACGGTATACGCATTGAGAGCGTATAAGCCGATCACCGCCAGCAGCAGCGCCACCGCGCCGAATATCTCCAGCACGTGAGCGCCGGTGCGCACCACCCAGATGTCGACGCCCGAATCCAGATGCCCGCGCATCGTCTTGATTGCGAGCAGCGGCAAAAGCTGGTCCGTCGAGAGAATCTCGCGCCGGATGGTTTCGAGCGCGCGGTTCTCCGCGTCCGGCCCGCCCCCCGCCACCTTTACGTGGATCGTCACGTTCGCCTGATACTCCCGTCCAAAGGGAACGTAGAGATGAGGCTCAATACCGCCGCCAAGAATGTTCTCGCGAATGGCTCCCACTATGCCCACCACCTCCAGATCCGGAATTGCGGCGGCGTCTGTGTGGAGGTGTCTGCCCAAGGGGTCGAGTCCGGGCCACAGTTTATCGGCGGCGAGCTTGTCGATAATCGCGACGTTGCTTTTGGATCCCGCGGTGCTCTCCGCGGGGGTAAAGGGCCGTCCGCGCAGGACTGGAATCCCGAGGGTCTGAAAGTAGTCTTCGCTGACGACGTTGTAGCGTGCCGAGAGCGCCGGATGCTCCTTCGAAACGACGCTCTCGGACGGTGAGATGCTGTGCCCCAACTGGATCATTCCGAACGGAACCGTAGCCGCGATCGCCACCGATTGCACGCCGGGGACCTGCCGCAGGCGATCCTTCAGTGTCGCGTAAAGGTGGCTGCCGCGAGCCTCATTGTAGTCGATCAGGCTGGCATCCACTTCGGCCAGCACTTCATTCTCGATCGCGAAGCCGGGCTGGATGTTCGAGGCCCGCACCGCGCTGTGCACGAACAGGCCGGCCGCGGTCAGCATCATCAACGACAGCGACAGTTGCGCCATCACCAGCATGTTGCCGCGCGAGAACAGCCGGCGCTTGCGGCCCGCGACATCCTCGCCCGTATTTTCCTTGAGGTCGATCCACACGTCGGGTTTCGAGAGCTTCCAGGCCGGAAAGAGTCCAAAAACCACGGTGCTCAGCACGCAGAACAGGAGCGTGAACCCCAGCACCCGCAGGTCCGGCGAGGCGTCGTAGATCAGGTCCAGCGGGATCAGCCGGGTCATCGATTGAATCAGCAGCGTGGTGCTCCAGGAAGCAAACACCAATCCCGCGGCGCCGCCGAGAATCGCCAGCAGCAGACCCTCGGTCACAAGTTGCCGTACGATGCGCCGGCGGCTGCCGCCGATGGCCAGCCGGATCGCGATTTCCTTGCGCCGCGCGGTCCCCTTGGCCATCATCATGTTCGCCAGGTTCAAGGACGCGATCAACAGCACGACCGCGGCGAGCGATAGCAGCATCGTCGCCGGCACGCGCAGCGAGCCATCGTCCTGCGGACTGGTCGAAATGCTCATCCGCGGCAGCCTTTGGACGATCAGCACCTGATCTTTATTCTCGGCTGGATAAGCCTTCTCCATCTGCGACGAGGCTACGGCGAGCGTCGCATCGGCGGCCTGTAGCGTGACGCCCGGTTTCAATCGGCCCAGTACAATCAACGCGTGGTTGTCGCGCGCCGCCAGCGGCTTCACATGTCCTTCAAAGTCGTTCATCACCATGCCGTAAGCGCTGAGAGGCGCGAATATCTCGGGACAGATCAGCGCGGTGGTGCCGGTGAATCCTTTCGGGGTGACGCCCACGATAGTGAACAGATGGCCGTTGATACGCACCGGCTTGCCCACCAGCTCGGGGTCGGCTCCCTTCTTTTCCCAATAGGAATAGTTCACAATCGCGGTCAACTCACCCCCCGGCTTTTCCTCATCCGCCAGGAACGGGCGGCCCTTCCAGAGGCTCACGCCAAGCGTGGAAAAATAGTTGGAAGAAACCACGGCTGCAAACGTCCGCCGCGTGTTGTCGCCTTCCTGAATGCCGACCATCGCCATGTTCATCGCCGCCAGGCTCGAAAAGGCCTGGTTGTTGTCCCGGATATCGACGTAATTCGGATAGGAAAACGCTCGATATGCGTCAGGATGCTTGGAGTCGCGGCTATAAAGGCCTGCCAGATCCTCCGGATTCTCGACATGCAGCGGCTTCAGCAGAAACGCATTGATCAGACTGAACACCGCGCTATTGGCGCCGATCCCTAAAGCCAACACCAGCACCGCCGCCGCGGTAAATGCGGGTTTGCTCAGCAGCATCCGAATCCCGTATCGCACGTCCTGCCAAAGAAGGTTCATTCCAAGTTCCCTTTCGTCTTATGCTGCTACGAATGAAACCGCATTTTCGTTCACAAAAATGCAGTTGCCGGCTGATTCCT
This sequence comes from Bryobacteraceae bacterium, assembly GCA_049521275.1. Lineage (GTDB taxonomy): Bacteria > Acidobacteriota > Terriglobia > Bryobacterales > Bryobacteraceae > Palsa-187. Next base: position 7,529 of record JBEKOZ010000215.1, read on the forward strand.
ATATAATTAAGACGGTAATCCACGGCGATCTTTACGGCCTCC
>JBEKOZ010000216.1:0-7507 GCA_049521275.1 Bryobacteraceae bacterium
GCCGACGATGTAGCGCTGATCCGGCGGTTCAGCGAAACGCGCCGTCCTCATCCGCTGGGGACCGAGCAGGGCGTGGCGGCGAGCATCCAGCACGAACGCGAACGGCTGGGGCCGATCCGCCAGCTGGCCGATCCGATTCTCAACACCACGCAATTCAACGTGCATGAGCTGCGGGAGACGATCCACGGGCTTTTTCATGGGGAGAAGAAGAAGTCGACAGGGACGCTGGTGCAGGTGAACAGCTTCGGTTACCGCCACGGCGTGCCGGCGGATAGCGACCTGGTGTTCGATGTGCGTTTCCTGCCGAACCCGAATTATATTCCGGCGTTCAAGAATCTGACCGGCAAGCATCCGAGCGTGGCGCGCTATATCCGGTCCTTCCCGCAGACGGCGGAGTTCATCTCGCGGATTACCGACCTGCTGGTTTATCTGCTGCCGCACTACATCGCCGAGGGGAAAAGCTACCTGACGATTTCGTTCGGCTGCACGGGCGGGCATCATCGCAGCGTGATGATCGCGAGCGAAATTCGCAAGCGGCTGGCGGGCGCGGGGTATCGCGTGAAAGAGACGCATCGCGATGTCAAAAAATGACGATCGGCAGTGAGGTCGAGTGGCTGGAAACGAACGGCACGAGCGCGTTCGCGATGGGGACGGCCGCCGGGTTGAATACACGCCGGTATCACGCGTTGCTGGTGGCGAGGTTGACGCCTCCGGTGGCGCGTTACGTGCTGCTGTCGCGCGTCGAAGAGGAAGTGCTGGTGGACGGGCGGCGATATGCAATCGGATGCTGTCAGTATCCGGGCGTGACGCCCTCCTGCGACTATGTGGCGGAGTTTCGTCCGACGCCGTGCGCGACTTGGGTTTTCGATTTAGGCGGGACGCGGCTCGAAAAACAGGTTTATTTGATCGAGGGCAAGCAGGCGGTGGTGGTGCGATATCGCGCCGATCGCGCAGTGACCCTGCGCGTGCGTCTGTTTACCGCGTATCGCGATTATCATTCGCTGCGGAAGGCGGGTCCTGATCCATACGGAGGGCTGCCGCTGCTAAATTTCCAGCACACGGGGCGATTCGAAGCCGACGCCAAGTGGTATTACAACATCGAGTACCTGGTGGAGCTCGACCGGGGCTTGGATTTTCGCGAGGATCTGTACACGCCGGGCGTGATCGTGCTCGATTTGCAGGCGAATGAGTGGTGTCCGGTGCTGGCGGGGATCGAGGCGGCCGAAATCGCGGAGCCTGCGCCACGCGCGGATGTGTTCACGGTGCGGCGCGCCGATGGGAAGCCGACCATCATCGCTGGTTATCCGTGGTTCGCCGACTGGGGCCGCGATACGATGATCAGCCTGCCGGGATTGTTGCTTACCGCGGGCCGGCTCGATGAGGCGCGCGAGATTCTGGAAAGATTTCTTGCCTATCTCAATCAGGGTGTGATTCCCAATCGCTTTCCGGACTCGGGCGAATCGCCGGAATACAATACCGCGGATGCGACGCTATGGATGTTTCAGGCGATGCGGCATTGGCTGGCCGCGGGAGGGTCCGAAACATTTTTAAGAGAGACGTTTTACCCGGCTGCGAAGGAAATTATCGCGTGGCACCGGCGCGGCACGCATCACGATATCGGGGTGGATCCCGAGGATCATTTGCTGAGCGCGGGGAAGGCCGGGTCGCAACTGAGTTGGATGGACGTGAAGATCGGCGATTGGGTGGTTACGCCTCGGCACGGAAAGCCGGTCGAGATCAACGCGCTGTGGCACGGCGCGCTGACGCTGGCCGCAGATTGGGCGGAACGGCTGGGCGACCAGACGGATTTTCGCGACGAGGCAGGGCGCGTCCAAACCAGCTTTCGCGCGAAGTTTTGGAATGCGCGGCGGAGCTGCCTGTTCGATGTTCTCGCGCCGGAGGGGGCGGTCGAGAAGATTCGTCCGAATCAGATTTTCGCGGTGAGCCTCCCGCATGGGTTGCTCGAGAAGCCGCAGCAGCAGGCGATTGTGCGGCTGGTGGAACGGGAGTTGCTGACCGACGTCGGATTGCGCACGCTCGATCGCGGCGATCCGGATTACAAGCCCCGTTATCAAGGCTCGCCGGCGGAGCGCGACGCGGCTTATCATCAAGGCACGGTGTGGCCGTGGCTGCTGGGGCCTTATATCGACGCGTATTTCCACGCATTCGGCAGCGTCGAGGCGACGCTCAGACCGGGTGATCTGACGGCTGAAATTTATGATGGCGATGAGCCCCGACGATCGCGCGGGTGCCCGTTTCAGGCATGGACGGTCGCTGAAATCGCTCGGGTCCGGGCGGTTTATTTTTGAAAAGACCGCTCCCTGTGGTCGCGGCTCGGTCGCGGCACAGGGCCGCCTGAAGACGGCCGCGGGCTTGAAGGCCGGCCCCACAAGAGCGGCGAGTGGGCGCAGATTATTTTCGCGGCTCGAAGTAGCGCAGGGCCTGGTCGACACCGTCGGCATACAGCGCCGCGAGCTTTGGATCGACGCCGCGAATGGTATCGAGATCGCGCGCAATCGACAGGTGCAGGCGATTCGCCGCGGCAGGACTCCATGCCTTCGAACCTGCTTTGGCATAGGCTCGCAGCGCGCGGCCGCCGAGTGCATTGGCCAGGCGCGTGGCTTCCGTGCGTGACAATCCGGCATCGCGCAGACTTTCGACGGAGGCGGCGAACCATGGCAGCAGCAGGTGCGTGGCGAGATGAATGCCTGAAAGATAGAGCGCCTTGGAGGCCGCGCGCAGCTCGATCAACTTGCGCTTCTCGGCGGCCATGACGCGGCGCAGCTCGCGCATCGCCAGAGGATCGCCCTCGGCCACAAACAATCGTTCGTCGGATTCCTCGACGCAATTGAGAGTGGCCACGCGAGCGCCGCCGGCGAGCAGGGGACTGGGCCAAAAGCTGTCGCGCGTGGATCCGCAGAGGATGGCGGTCTTCCCGGCCAGCGGTGTCGCCCCGGCCAGATCGCGCGACACCCGATCGAGGCCCGAATCGGGCACCACGATCCAGATGAGCTCGCACGGCGCGAGCGCCACATAATTCTGGACGGCCTCGCCCGCGCGCAAATTGTTGGCCAGCCGCCGAGCCACCCGGAACGACGCGGCCTTGACGGGACCGATATTGCCGAGCAAAACCGGCATCCCGGCAAGGAACGAACGGTTAACTCCTCCCGCTCCGATGAGTCCCATCCTTAGCTGGGTCTTCATGGGGCCGCATCGTTCAAGACTGCCTTGGCGCGCAATTCCTTGATGCGATCGCGGAATGCGGCTGCTTCCTTGAACTCGAATTTGCGAGCCGCTTCGCGCATGCGCTCTTCGAGCTCTTCCAGATATTTGTCCATCCGGTCCGGCGGAATCGCGGCGGTTTCTTCATCCGATTCAAGAGGCACGGTGACGTAGTCCGCTTCGGCAATGGCGACCATCATCATATCGATGGGCTTGATGATGGACTGCGGCGTGATTCCATTCGCGTCGTTGTAGGCCGATTGAATGGTGCGGCGGCGGGTAGTCTCATCGATGGCGCGCTTCATGGAAACGGTCATCACATCGGCGTATAAAATCGCGCGCCCGTTCAAGTGACGCGCCGCGCGGCCCATGGTCTGGATCAGCGATCCGGCCGAGCGCAGGAACCCTTCCTTATCGGCGTCGAGAATGGCGACGAGCGAAACCTCCGGCAGATCGAGGCCTTCGCGCAGCAGGTTGATGCCGATCAAGGCGTCGTAGGTGCCGCGGCGCAGATCGCGCAGGATCCTGATGCGGTCGAGCGTGGTGATCTCCGAGTGCAGGTACGCGCACTTCACTCCGGCTTCGGTGTAGTGCTCCGCCAGATCCTCGGACATGCGCTTGGTGAGCGTGGTAACCAGAACGCGTTCGTCGTTTTCAGCGCGGAGCCGGATCTCATGAAGTAGATTGTCCACCTGCCCGCGGATCGGACGGACCTCAACCTCGGGATCGACCAATCCGGTCGGCCGGATAATCTGCTCGATCACGGCGCCGGATGTTTTGGTCAGCTCATATGGGCCGGGCGTGGCCGACACATAGACGCATTGATGCACGCGATTTTCGAACTCCTCGAACGTCAGCGGCCGGTTGTCGAGCGCGCTGGGCAAGCGGAAGCCGTACTTCACCAGATTTTCTTTGCGCGAACGGTCGCCGTGATACATGCCTTGCAACTGCGGGATGGTCTGATGGCTTTCGTCCAGGAACATCAGCGCGTCATGAGGAAGATAATCGAGCAGCGTGGGCGGAGCCTGACCCGGTAAGCGTCCGGAGAAATGGCGCGAATAATTCTCGATGCCGTGGCAATAGCCGATCTGTTTGATCATTTCGAGATCGAACATGGTGCGCTGCCACAGGCGCTGGCCTTCAATGCGTTTGCCTTCTTTATCCAGCTCGCCCTTCCACCAGTGCAGCTCATTCTCGATGCTGCGCAGCGCCTCATCGCGGGTTTCGGGGCGCATCACGTAATGCGACTTGGGATAGATGGGCAGCCGCAGATAGGTCTGCTTCACCTGGCCGGTCAACGGATCGATTTGTTCCAGCGATTCGACCTCATCGCCCCACAAGCTGATGCGGTAGGCGTAGTCGTCGTAGGTGGGATGCAGCTCAATGACGTCGCCGCGGACGCGAAATGATCCGCGCTTGAAATCGATGTCGTTCCGCTCATAAAGGATGTTGACCAGCTTCGAGGTGATCTCCTCGCGCGAAATATTCTGTCCTTTTTCGAGCATCAGCAACATCCCGTAATACGCTTCGGGCGAGCCGAGACCGTAGATGCAACTGACGCTGGCGACGATCACGCAATCGCGGCGCTCAAACAAGGATCGCGTCGCCGAAAGACGCATTTTGTCGAGCTCCTGATTGATGGTCGCTTCCTTTTCGATATACACGTCGCCCGACGGGATGTAGGCTTCCGGTTGATAATAATCGTAATAACTGACGAAATATTCCACCGCGTTGGACGGAAAGAATGTCTTGAATTCCTGATAAAGCTGCGCCGCGAGTGTTTTATTATGCGCCAGAATCAGCGCGGGCCTTCCCGAATGCTCGATCACCTTGGCCATGGTGAAGGTCTTGCCGGAGCCGGTGACCCCGAGCAGAACCTGGTGCTGCTCGCCCTGTTTCAAGCCGTCGAGCAGGGAATGAATCGCGGTCGCCTGATCGCCGCGGGGCTTATAGTCGATGCCGAGGCGGAAGGACATCTTTTAATTATAAAACGCGTTCGAATTCGTAACCGGCTTTGGTCAGTTCGTTCATGAGTTCGGCGATATGATCCGGCCCGCGTGTCTCCATGGTGATATCGATAATTGTGTCGCCGAGATGCACGCCGAAATATGCACGGTCATGCGTGACCTGCACCACGTTCGCGCGCTGCTGCGCGACCAGCGTGGTCAGTCGGTTCAGTCCCCCGGGATGATCCGCGAGAGGGACGCGCAGGCGCACCAGCCGGCCGTCCTTCACCAGACCGCGTTCGATGATGCGCGAGAGCAGAGTGACGTCGATGTTGCCTCCGCAGATCAGCACGACGACCTTTTTCCCGCGCAGGGATGTCTTCTTCGTCAGCATGGCGGCCATGCCCGCCGCGCCCGCGCCTTCGGCCAGCGTCTTTTCCTTTTCGAGCAGCCAGAGAATCGCCATGGCGATCTCTTCCTCTTCGACGGTGACGATTTCGTTGACGTATTTCTCAAACAGCGGATAGGTCAGCGCGCCCACCTGCCGCACCGCGATACCGTCTGCGATGGTGGACGCGGGCGGGACCAGGACGGGATGGTGCTGCAACAAGGCCGCCTGCATGGAAGGCACGCGCGCCGTCTCGACACCGACCATGTGCACCTCGGGACGCTGCTCCTTAATCGCGCAGGCGATGCCACCGATCAATCCGCCGCCACCCACCGGCACGACGACGGCTTCAAGATCGGGAACCTGTTCCAGCAGCTCCAGTCCGATGGTTCCCTGCCCCGCGATGACCGCGTCGTCGTTGAAGGCGTGCAGGAACACCAGCCCCTCGGCATCGCAGCGGCGCCGCGCTTCGTCCACCGCTTCATCGAAATTATTGCCGTGAAGGATGACCTCTGCTCCGTAGCCGCGGGTGGCCGTGACTTTCACCAGCGGCGTGAGGACCGGCATGCAGATCTGCACGCGAATGCCGCGCTTGGACGCGTGATATGCGACTGCCTGCGCATGATTGCCGGCCGACGCGGTGATGACGCCGCGAGCGCGCTCGTCATCAGACATTAAGAGGATGCGATTCAGCGCGCCGCGCTCCTTGAACGATCCCGTCATGTGGAGATTTTCCATCTTCAGGTAAAGCGCGTTGTCCGCGTGGCGTGATAACGTTTCCGAATACGGTGCCGGAGTGAGCAAAATACTGTCGCGAATGCGCGCGCGGGCGGCTTGAATGTCGGCGAGTGAGATCATGCCTTCTCAAGGTACATCGACCTTCGAGCTGTTTGCACTGCGCTTCCACTTCCTCGCGCCCGTGCCGGCGCATTTTCCAGAAGGCGAAACGGCCAACCTGTTTCGCGGACAATTGGGAAAAATTCTGTATCGCCGCGATCCCGCGGCTTATGCCCGGTTCTTCTCGCCTGTGCGGGATGCCGGGGTTCCCAGCGGGCTGCACGATCTGCCCAGGCCCTTCGTGCTGCGCGTCCGTCACCTGGAGGGCACCACGCTGGACCGGTTTCACGTCGGCCTGAATCTGTTTGAAACAAATCACCGTGCAATTGTCGATGCCATGGCTGAGCTTGGCCGGGAGAGCTTCCGCGCGGAGCTGGTCCGCGTGGAGGGCCAGGACGTCCTGCGGTTTCCGCTTGCCGCGACAGTTCCTGCGCGGCGGGTACGCGTGCATTTCCTCTCGCCGACCGAGCTGAAGAACGCCCGGCGCCCCGAATTTGGACCGCTTTTTTCGCGTATTCGCGACCGCATCGGTACGCTGCGCGCGCTGTACGGCTCGGGTCCGCTGGAGATCGATTTCAAGGCGATGGGCGAGCGCGCCATGGCGATTCAGATGACGCGCTGCGATATTCGCCACGTCGAGGTGGAGCGCAGCACGGGGCAACGCCATCCGCTGGGCGGCTTCACCGGCATCGCCGAGTATGAGGGCGACCTCACGGAATTCATCCCATATCTTGAAATCGCAGGCTACACCGGCGTCGGACGTCAAACCGTATGGGGAAATGGAGAGATTTCGATTGAAACATTTTAAGCGTGAACTGGTTCGGGGCTTTCTTCATGAGCCCGCACATCCCAACGGCAATGGCCTGGTGATTACGCACGGCGCGGGCAGCAACAGCGACACCACTTTGCTGAAAGCCATCGCCGAGGCGTTCGCGGGCGCGGGTGTGGTGACGCTGCGCTGCGACCTCCCCTTTCGCCAGCAGCGTCTGAAGGGTCCGCCGTTTCCCGCGCAGGCCGAGCGGGACCGCGAAGGATTGCGCCGCGCGATCGAAGCGCTGCGCGAGATTGCCGGAGGGCGCGTTTTTCTCGGCGGCCATTCGTATGGAGGCAGGCA
>JBEKOZ010000217.1:0-7467 GCA_049521275.1 Bryobacteraceae bacterium
GGATGCGCCAGATCCTTCGCCTGCTCCGGGTCGAGGCCGCTCGAATCCGTCCCGATCTTGATCCACGGCTGCCGCAACTGTAGCTTGACGTTGTCCTCGCTCATCAGGAAGTAGATCGTCTCGACGCGCTTCCGCTCCGATAGGATCAGGTCCATCGCCGCATCCATCCAATCTTTGTTCATCATCGCGGCGATTTCAGACAGCCGCTTGCCGACGTATTTCTTGTTCTCCTCCTTATCGATGCCGACAATCAGAATGCCCTCGGGCCCGGCCAGTTGGCCCATGTTCTCCCAATTCGTTTTGTCGCTCTGGATCTCCGCGCGAATTCTGGCGCGCGCCGCCGGGTCCGCCAGGTTGTCGAACAGCTTGCCGTCGGCGGCGGTCCACGGAGGCAGCACCGCCGTCAAGCCGGTGCCTCCCGCTATATATGGATACATGTCGGCCGAGACATCCACGCCCGCCGCGCGCGCCGCGTCAATTTTGGCGATGGCCTCGCGCACTTTCGGCCAGTTGCGTTTGCCGCCCGCCTTCAAGTGATAAATCTCGACCGGAACGCCGCCCGTTCTGCCGATCTCCATCGCTTCGTCGATCCCCTCCAGAAACTGATCGGCCTCGGACCGCATGTGGGTGATGTACACGCCGCCATAGGGCGCCATCGCCTTCGCCATCGCGCCCAGTTCGCCGGTGGTCGCGAAATTGCCCGGAGGATAAATCAGCGCCGACGCGATGCCGAACGCGCCATCCTCCATCGCCTGCCGCACCAACGTCTGCATCGACTCGACTTCGTCGGCCGACAGCGCGCCCTGCGCCATGCCCTTCACATACTGCCGGATGGTCGTCGCTCCCACGAAGGACCCGAAGTTGGCGGAAGTCCCGTGGGCCTTCATCGCATTCAGCCACGCGTCGAATCCGTGGGGACCCTCGAACGGGTCGTTGGTCGCGCGCCCCGTATCGCGCTCGCCGGCCCGGGTCTTTTCATTCGAGGGCGCATTGGTCCAGCCTTCGCCCATGATTTCCGTGGTCACGCCTTGCGTCACTTTGCTGATCACGCGGCCATCCTCGGAGAGAAACGCGGCGCGCGAGTGGCTCTGGATGTCAAAGAATCCGGGCGCGACAATCAACCCGCTGACGTCGATGCGCTCGCGCGCCGGCGCATTGCGCAGCACGCCCGCCGGAGCAATGCGTGCGATCCGGTCGCCGCGAATCGCCAGGTCGCCGTAAAACCAGGCGTTGCCGGTCCCATCGATAATTTTTCCGCCGGTCAAAATAGCGTCATACGGCGCCTGCGCGAAGGCCGCGCAGCCGCAGAAAAGAGAAAACAGGAAGCGATTCATGAGATCACCCTAATATAGGTCACCGTGTGATGCGTCAGCATGCGGCCGTCGCCGTCCACGCACTCGGCGACCCCGTAAATCAGCTGGCGGCCGAACTTCAGCACCTTGGCTGAGCAGCGAAACCCCACCCGCTTCGCGCCGCCGAGAAAATTGGTCTTCATTTCCGCCGTCACCGAAGCATCGTCAAGCCCCAGCTTCGTTTTGATGGCGAGCCACATCGCCACATCGGCCGCAGCCATGTAAACCTGGCCGCTGACAATCCCACCGGGGCGCTCGAAGGCTTCCTGAAAAGGCACATCGAGGCTGCATTCGCCTTCTTGAATCTGGTTCACTTTGAAACCAAAATTCCTGGTGAAGGCGACGGCGTCCAGCAATTGCTCCAGCTCTTCTACGCTACAGGCGAGCTTCATCAGGAGAGTTTATCGCGAACGGCGCACTAATGATTCATGAAGCTACTGCTCTTGTCGATCGTTGCGCTCCATGCGCAGTCGGTAAAAGATTTCGGCGCGAAAGGGGACGGCATTGCCGATGACACCGCCGCGTTAGAAAGCGCTTTCGATTCTGCGTGCGCCGGGAACGGCAGCCTGCGCGTTCCCGCCGGGACCTATAACATCAGCTCGCCTCTGGTCGCCAAATGCGCCCTCGCGATTCAAGGAGACGGTGCGGCGCTCAGCATTATTTTTCAAACCGTCCACGGAACCTTGCATCATGGCATCAGCACCAGCTATCCGCTGACGCTTCAGGATATCGGCATCAATACCGATCCGCTGACTGTGAACAAAGGCATGGTCGCGGTGTTTCGCAGCGACACTTCGCCGGTCCCGGGCACGGGCCAAACCTTCGCGTTCCGGCGCTTTCACAGCAGCGGATTCAACTTCGGCATCGATATTGCCGGCAGTCCTGACCTCCTCGGCGAGGTGCTGGTGAAGGACTGCAACATTTCTGTCAGCACCGAGCCCGACGCCGTGGCGAACCCGGTAAATGTGCGGAACTCGGAAAGCCTCACGGTCGAGGACAGCACCCTTACGGGCGACGGCAACAACGACCACGGCATCTACCTGATCGACGTCCGCAAGGTTCTGATCCAGCGAAACCTCATTCAGAATCACGGCGACTCAGCCGTCAAACTGTTGACCGAGGGCTTCCACGCGCCGGCCTGCCCCGCGGCGAACACCGGCTACTCGTCGTGGGAAGTGTTGCATAACACCATCGCCGATTCCAAGCTGGCGCTGGCCGCCTACACCTACTGCGGCGTGAAGCTGCCGTCCCTGGTCATCGCGGGCAATCGCATCTCCCGCATCGCCGACGCCAACGAAAGCGATGCGGCGGCGATGTACATTCAAGCCAACTGCCAATCGGTGATGGAGCAGGTGAACATGAGCGAAAATGTGTTCACCGATATCGGGCTGAGCGGCGTTTTCCTGTTGTCGAGCATCCAGGGCGGCCCTCCTTGCGCCGACCTCGCCGCGCGGGGAACGATTGCTTCCTTCGTGAGCACCGGCGACCGGTTCGCGAATTTCTCCCTTTCCTATCCCGGAAGGTATTACGCGATCAGCGCCAGCGGGCCAAACCTTCGCCACGCGTCCATTTCGCGCATAAGCACGGACCGCACCGGACGCGGAACGCTGAACCTGGGAGCGTTCGCCCACGTTCACCAATAATTTATGGCCGCTGATGAACGCTGATGAACGCGGATTCGAAGATCCCGAGTCTTTGTTTTATCGGCGGCCAACCGACTTTGATATACTCGCCGGAAGGAGCAAATAATGCGAATTCTCCCTCTATTCCTCGCATTAGGCGGTCTCGCGATCGCCCAGACGAAAGTCGCCCCGATTCCCGCGGATCCCCATGAACTGGTCACCGGCATGGCGCAACTTCTGTCCACGCCCGCTGATCGGGTCAACGCCATGGCGCTGCTGGAGCGCGCCAAGCAGAACAGCGATATGCACATGCCCGGCGGGGCTCCGTTCGATCTCAAAATCGCGCTCACAACTGGCGCGGGCATGGGCGAAATCACGGAAACCTGGTTCAGTGGGCGAAGCTGGCGCTACGAGCAGACTCTCGGCTCTTACTCCGAAGTGCGAGTCTCCGGCGGCGGCCCTGGCCTCACCTACACGAAGAGGACGGAGATCGCGCCGATGACGGTGCAGATGGTTCGCGCCTCGCTGTTCTGGCCCGTCGGCGGGAATCCTTCGTCGAGCACCATCCGTTCGGCCACCGCGGAGTGGAACGGCAGGCCGGTCACCGCGATCCTGACCTCCGGCGCGACCGAATCGATTTATCCCGGACGCCATTGGGTCGAGACCGAGTACGTTGTCGACAACGGCACCGGCCTGTTGCAGATCTACTCCCGCGCGCCGGGCACGTTCGCCGTCTACAGCTACGATAAAGGGCTCCAGTTTCATGGCCGCCAGATGCCGGACCGCATCACCTTTTTCGTCGCCGGTCTTCAGGTCGCGGACGCGCAGATGGTCAGCATTCAAGACCCTGGAAACTACGACGCGAAACTGCTCAACCCCACGGCCGATATGCGCCAGGTTCCGATGGGCGGAGGCAATCAGCGCTTCCCGCTGGTGACGCACGACCCCACCAATTCGGGAGTGCTCAAGCAGGTGATCGTGCATGCGCTGCTCGACGACCAGGGCAATGCCATCGATACCGTGCTTTCGGCCAGCGCCGATCCAGCCTTGTCCGGTCCGGCCCTGGAGCTGGTCAAGCAGACCAAGTTCGCCGTCGGGACCCCGCAAACAGACGCGTACATCAATGTGAGATTTGTCCCTTGATGAATCGGCTGAGTGTCGATATCGAGCGTGAGGGTACCACAGCCGTTGTAAAGTGCGCCGGCAAGCTGGTGGCCGGCGTCAGCGATTTTCTCTATACCGAAGTCAGTCGCGTGATTCCGGACTCCAGGCGAATCGTGATCGACCTGACCGATCTCACCCACATGGACAGCATGGGCCTGGGGACGATCGTGCGCCTCTATGTTTCCGCGCGCTCAGCCGGCTGCGATCTGGAGCTGATCAACCTGGGCAAACGGGTGCGGGAACTGCTGGGCGTGACCAATCTTCTATCGGTCTTCACCGTCTGCGGCGAAGGCCGACTCCGGGTCCCGTAACATTCTTGAGTCTGTGACCGCTCCCGGCGGTCGCGGCTCCATTATCTCGATGAATCCCCAGAAATGGAGCCGCGACTAGCAGGAGCGGTTTAGTCTGACCTCGTGGGGCGAGCTTGAAAGGGTGCGGGAAAAGTCGCAAGAAACCGCTCCCTGCGGTCACGGCTCGGAAGAGCCCGCAGCCCCATCGCGTATATCCTAAAAAGATCCGCATGAAAAAGCTCGCCTTCGTTCTTCTGATCCCGCTGGTCTGCCATGCTCAGGCATCTGACCCGCGTATCGGTTCCATCCTGGCCGAACTCGCCTCCGTCCGCCCTTTCGATCAAGTGGCGATTTCGCCCGACGGCAAACGAGTCGCCTGGATCGAGGAAATCATCGAGAATCGCACGGACACCGGCAACTCCGCCATCTACCTCAGCTCCGGCGGCCCGCCCATGCTCATCAGCGCCAAGCCCGCGTCCTCGGATCGTAATCTGGCATGGTCGCCCGACAGCACCCGCATCGCCTTCCTTTCCGATCGCGATAAGAAAGGCCAGATGCAGCTCTACGTCGTCCCCGCTTCCGGTGGCCGTCCTCGCAAGTTGACCAATCTCACCGGTTATCTCACCGATCCGCAATGGTCCCCCGACGGCACCCGCCTCGCCCTGCTCTTCGCGGAAAACGCCCCCAGCGGTGGAGGTCCTCTCGAAGCCGAGCCCATCGAAACCGGCGTTATCGGAGGCGAGATCCACAACCAGCGCCTCACGCTTGTAAACGCGGCCTCGGGCGCCGCGATGCAATTGTCCCCCGCCGACTTGAATATCTATGAATACGATTGGTCGCCCGACGGCCGCACCTTCGCCCTCAGCGCCGCGCCCGGCCCCGGCGACAACAACTGGTGGATCGCGCAACTCTACACCATGCCGGCCGACACGGGGAAAATGACCGTCATTTTTCACCCCGAAACGCAAATCGCGATGCCCCGCTGGTCGCCGGACGGCTCGACGATCGGCTTCATTCAGGGCCTGATGAGCGACGAAGGCTTCACTGGAGGCGACGTCTTCACCATCCCGTCCTCAGGCGGCCAGGCGGTCAATCGCACGCCGAACCGCAAGTCGTCGGTCAGCTCCGTCGCCTGGCTCTCTCCGGGCAAAATGTTGCTCACCGAAGTCGCCGGTGGAGGCACCGCCATCACCACCCTCGATGTGGCCAACGGCCAAACCGAGCGCCTCTGGCAAGGCGACGAGAGCATCCACGAGGGCGGCAATTTCCCGAATTTCTCGGTCGCCCGCGACGCGAAAACCTCCGCCGTGATCCGCAGCGACTGGCAGCATCCTCCCGAAATCTGGACCGGCCCCATCGGCGATTGGAAACAGATCACCCATTTCAATAGCAGCATGAAGCCGCACTGGGGTGAAGTGAAGAGCCTGGCGTGGGCGAGCGACAATTTCACAGCCCAAGGCTGGCTGCTCTACCCTCGCGATTACGATGCGTCAAAAAAATATCCGATGGTGGTCTCGATTCATGGCGGACCCGCCAGCTATAACGCCCAGCACTGGCCCGGCGACCGCTTCGATATGAGCGTTCTTTCCGCGCTCGGATACTTCGTTTTCTTTCCCAACCCGCGCGGCAGCTACGGCCAGGGCGAATCTTTCACCCGCGCCAACGTGAAGGACTTCGGCTACGGCGACCTGCGCGATATTCTCGCCGGAGTCGACGCCGTTCTCAAGACCGTGCCCGTCGATCCCAACCGCCTCGGCGTCACCGGCTGGAGCTACGGCGGCTACATGACCATGTGGACCGTCACTCAGACCAACCGCTTCCGCGCGGCCGTCGCCGGCGCGGGCATCGCCAATTATCAAAGCTACTACGGCCAGAATTCCATCGACCAGTGGATGATCCCGTACTTCGGCGCCTCCGTTTACGACGATCCCGCGGTCTACGCGAAGGCCTCGCCCATCACCTTCATCAAGAACGTCAAAACCCCCACGCTGATCGTCGTCGGCGAGCGCGACGGCGAATGCCCCGCCCCGCAATCCTACGAATTCTGGCATGCCCTCAAAGCCCAGGGCACCACCACCGAATTCGTCGTCTACCCCGGCGAAGGCCACATGTTCCGCGACTCCGCCCATAAGCGCGACGTCATGGAACGGACCGTAAACTGGTTCGAAAAATACCTGCGCTAATTCGCCGCCGGCTTCTCCACGTGGTCGATGACGTAATATTCCACCGGCCCCTTTTGCGGCTCCAGCTTCAAACCGAGCTGCTGCTTTAACGCGTCGAAGATCGACGGCAACTCCAGCAGCTCGGGAGGAATCTTATCCCGGTCCACTCCCGGTGGAAGTTCCGGCATGAACGCCAGCGTGAAATCGTAATTTCCGTCGAGCCCCGTCTTGTTGATCACCGGCCGATCGTCGTTTTGAAGTCTCTGCGTCAGCCACCAGCACAGGTACACCATCGGAACCCTGGTCCCGACGACCTTGCCGCGCCCTCCGCCCTGGATCGGAATCTTGAACGGCTCCGGGGCCTCATTGGGTTTCATTTTCAATCCCGATTTGTCAATCGTCAGCGCGTAGACGTTGCCCTCCTTGACTTCCTTGTGGAACTTCAGCTTGAACTCATCCGCCAGCATGTTCTGAAACATGGTGTGCAGATCGTCCAGGCTATAGGAATGATCGGCCTTCGCCTCGATATCGAAGCCGTCATCGTCGATCCAGGACGGCCCGCCCGTAATCTGCCGGATCGGGATCTTGTACATCAAGCTGATCATCAGCTTCACCGGAGCGCCTTCCGTGATATACGTCTGACCACCGGGGTTCGTCGCGATCCTTCCGCGAAGCTCTTTCGCGGGCTTGATCGACGTCACCTCGAACGTCAACCGCGCCGGCTTATCCTGGGCCTGCATCATCGACCCCAAAGCAACAAGACACCATCCGCGAAGCATCATAAAAAACCTTATTTCTTTTTAGCCGACAGCATCAACTGAATCAGCTCTTCCGTCACCTGAGGCTCCAGCCCCTCCGTATGACCTTTGCCCTCGCG
>JBEKOZ010000218.1:0-7466 GCA_049521275.1 Bryobacteraceae bacterium
GCTGGCTCCAACGCACGCTGGCCGTGACGCCGCCGGCAATCAGCGCCAGCACAACAACGCCCAATACTATCTTCCACTTGGGTTTCACTGAGTTGAATCTCCCCCGCACTCTTAAAGACGGAAATCGCAGGACGAAGTTCCCGCTAAGACTATGCTTACATGATGTAGACGGTTGAAAGACGGAATTATTTCTAAAGAAATGTAAACCGGCGTGGCGCAGGGCCATGCCTTGCGATGAAATCTTGGAATTTACGCCAGATGCGGATCGAGCATCTTCTTCAGATCCGGCTTCGGCATCGCGCCGACCCTCTGGTCGACCGGCTTGCCACCCTTGAACAGGATCAGGGTCGGAATGCCGCGCACCTGGTAGCGCATCGGCGTCGACGGGTTGTCGTCGGTGTTCATTTTGCCGATCTTGATTTTGCCCAGGTACTCGGTCGCCACCGCGTCAATGGTCGGCGTCATCGCCTTGCAGGGCCCGCACCAGGGCGCCCAGAAGTCCACCAGTACGGGGACGTCGGAGTTCAGCACTTCCTGGTCGAAAGAGCCATCGGTAAAGTTCAGCGTGTTGTCGCCAGCCATAATGTTTTTCCTTTTCTGCTCAGTACTTATGATGCTCGAAATGGCTAGGGAGATGCAACCTCGGCATACAGCTTCTGGTATTGGGCGGCCGAGGCTTCCCAGGAGAAATCCTTGGCCATACCTCGGCGCATGCGCTCCGTCCAAGCGTCGCGGTATTGCCAGGCGTGCAAAACCTCGCCGATCGCCCCGGCCAGCGCGTCCGGCGAAAAGGCGCCAAATTTGAACCCCGTGGAAGTGTCGACAGTGTCTTCCAGGCCCCCGGTCGCGCGGACGATCGGCACGGTTCCGTAGCGGAGGCTATAGATTTGGTTGAGGCCGCAGGGTTCATAACGGCTGGGCATCAGGAACATGTCCGAACCCGCTTCGATTCTATGAGCTAGCGCGTTGTCGTAGCCGATGCGGACACCGAATTTGTCGGGACGCGCGGCCGCGAAGTGGCGGAACATGTCCTCGAACCGTCTGTCGCCCGACCCCAGCACCACGACCGCAAGGTCCTGTTCCGCCAGTGGGTTAGCGATTTCGGCCAGAAGGTCGAATCCTTTCTGATCGGCGAAGCGGGAGACGATGCCGAGTAGGGGGCGGTCCATATGGAGGGGCAATCCCATTTCGGTCAGGAGGGCTCGCTTGCATTCGGCCTTTCCCGATAAGTCATTGGCGGAAAAGTGGTTAGGGAGGTAGCCGTCGGTTTCGGGATTCCATTCCGAGTAATCGCCGCCGTTCAGAATTCCGCTGAGTTTGTAGGCGCGCGAGCGGAGCAGACCGTCGAAGCCGAATCCATATTCGGGGGTTTGAATTTCGTGGGCGTAGGTGGGGCTGACGGTGGTTACGGCGTCGGAGAAAACGATGCCGCCCTTCAGGAAGCTGATCATGCCATTAAACTCAAGGCCTTCTGTATGATAGAGCACGGGGTCGAGGCTGATTTCTTGCATGCGGAGGGCCCAGAAATTCCCCTGATAGCCGAGATTATGGATGGTCAGGATGCATTTCGAGCCGAAAAAAGTGGGATCGCCGGCGAGGGTCGAGCGAAGATAGGGCGCAAGCAAGCCGGCCTGCCAGTCGTGGGCGTGGAAAACGTCGGGGCGGAAAATATAGCGGGCGATACCGATAGCCGCCTGATTCAAAAGGGCGAAACGGATGTGATTGTCGCGGTAATCGACGTTCGATTCGTTATAAATGCCGGGGCGGTCGTAGAGCGGGGGGCAATCTACAAAGAAGTATCGGACGCCGTGGCGGAGGACCTGATCGATGGCGACGGTAAAGGCGTGGGGACCGACCGAGAGCGGCATTTGATGCCAAACTCTTTCGGATGAGTCGATTAGCGCGGTGCGGTAGCGGGGAATGACCACTGCGACTTCGTCGTCTAGTTTGACGAGCGCGGCGGGAAGGGAGCCTAGGACGTCGGCAAGTCCTCCAGTTTTGACGAAGGGCGCGGCTTCGGACGCGACCATCAAGATGCGCGACATAAGAGGTGTTTTTGCACCTTTCCGAGGGCGTTACGAGGCAATAAAGTGACGTTTTCGACCCTCCATGGCACCTTAAATGAGGATAAATTCGCCTTGCAACGGGCGATAAGCACCTCCGGATCGATGGGTTCGCGGACGACGATGTAGGCGACCGGGATCTCCCCGCGCAGGTGGTTGGGTTCGCCGACGACGGCGGCTTCGACGATTTCGGGTTGCTCCATCAGAAACTCCTCGATCTCCCGTGGATAGATGTTGAAGCCGCCGGAAATGATCAGGTCGCTTTTGCGGCCGGAGAGAGTGTAATAGCCGTCGGCGGAGCGGGTCGCGATGTCGCCGGTTTTGAACCAGCCGTCGACGAACGCATCGCGCGTCGCGTCGTCGCGCTTCCAGTATCCGGCGAAGACGTTGGGACCTTTGAGCAGAATTTCGCCGGAATCGGAAAGGCGGACGGAAACGCCGGGGAGGGGAAGGCCGACGCTGCCGGGACGGCGCTCACCGACGTAGGGGTTGGAAATGTTCATGATCGTCTCCGTCATGCCGTAGCGTTCGAGGATGGTGTGGCCGAAGAGGTCGCGGAATTGTTCGAGGACCTGCGCCGGTAGAGGGGCGGAGCCGGAGACGAACAGGCGCATTTTTGCTCCGATCTGTCTGGCGATTTCAGGATCGGTTTCGAGGAGGCGGACGTAGATGGTGGGGACGCCGAAGAAGAGCGATGGGCGGAAGTCGAGAAATTGGGCGGCGGCGGTTTGATGTTCGAATCGCTCGAGGAGGCGCATGCGGCAACCGGAGATTAGCCAGCAGTGCAGGCCGTTGCCGAGAGCGTGGACGTGGAACAGGGGGAGGGCCAGGAGAAAACGGTCCTGGTGAGTGATTTGCCAGCAGGTGAGGAGGTTCAGGGCGTTGGCGGCGAAGTTGTTGTGGGTGAGGATCGCGCCTTTGGAGGTGCCGGTGGTGCCGGAGGTGTAGACCAGGGCGGCAGGGGTGTCGCCATCGAGGATGGCAGGGCATGGCCCTGCCCCACACGGCTGCGGGAGATTCTCAGCGGTGATGAAGAGCTTTGGGTCGGCGTCGGCTAGGATGTGGGCTACTTCACGGTCGCGGTACAGGATGTTTACGGGGACGAAGATCACTCCCAGTTTTATGCAGGCCAAATAGAGGTCGATGAGCTCGATGCAGTTGGCGAGCTGGACCGAGAGGCGGTCGCCTTGGGTCAGGCCTCGTTCGAGAAGGGCTGTGGCCATGCGGTCGCTGCGGTGGTCGATTTCGCCGAAGGTGTATTCGGCGCCCTTCCATTCGAGGCCGACTTCGTCCCGGCGATTTACCAGCGAGAGATTGAAGAGGTCGCGTAGGTTCATGGTCCACTTCGAAGGGTAGCAAGAGAGGAAGGTGCGAGCGTCGACGGGAGTGTCGACGCGGCACGCAGAAGTGCGTGCGCCACGACGGAGTTCATTGGGCGGCGCCGCGGGATTTCATTTTTGCTATGGTCTCGGGGGTTAGGCCTAGCGAGGTCAGGACTTCGGTTGTATGTTCGCCGATTGAGGGGGGCATTTTTGGCGGCGCTTTTTCTATGCCTTCGATGTTGAGAGGGCTTTTTATGGTCTTGAGGCCGGGGGCGATTTCCTGGAACATTTCCTGGGCTTGCGGATCGTGCGCGACCTCATCTGCTGAGGGCACGGGGCCCCAGACCAGATCGTATTGCTTGAAAATGACGGCCCACTGGTCGAGGTCGCGGGTGGCGATCACTTCGTCGATCCGCTTGATCAGCTCGGCGGAGTTTTCCTGACGGGCTTTGGTAGTGGAGAAGCGCGGATCGTCGTGCAGTTCGTCGAAGTTGAGGGCGTGGCACAGATTTCGCCAGTCGCGCACCGGTTCGAGCAGGCAGAAGAACATGCGGCGGCCGTCGCGGGCGAGGTAATGATTCACCAGCGGGCAGATGGCGGTTTTGCGGGTCCACTTGGGATAGAATTTCGCGTTGCACAAGGCTGCCTGGATGCCGCAACCGTAAGACCAGATGCCGTTCGCCAGCAGGGACGTGAAGACGCGCGAGCCGCGGCCGGTGATCTGGCGCTGATAGAGCGCGACCATGATGGAGGCGAAGAGCGAAACCGAAGTGGGGTGGTCGCCGAGACCGGCGGGGGATTGAACGGGCTCGGCATCGGCGTTGTGCATGCCGTACATCAAGCCGCTGCGCGCCCAATAGGCAGTGGCATCGTAGCCGGGTTTGTCGGCGTCCTCGCCGTGTTCTCCATAGCCGGTGATGGAGGCGTGGATGAGGCGATCGTTCGACGGCGCGAGGTCCTCATAGGTGAGTTTGAATTTTCGCAGCGATTGGGGTTGATAATTAGTGATAAAAATATCGGCGGTTGCGACCAGCTTCAGCAAGACCTGATGGGCTTCGGCGTCGCTCAAATCGAGCGCGATGCTTTTCTTATTGCGGTCGTCGAGAATCCAGCAATAGTTCTGATCGGAGACGGGCATGCCGGGCAGGAGCGACAGGTAGCGATAAGGGTCGCCGTAGGGAGGGCGTTCGATTTTGATGACCTCCGCGCCGAAGTCGGAAAGGATCGCGGCGGCGGCGGGGCCGGCGATGTAGGTGCCGCAATCGATGACGCGGAGGCCGGACAGGATCATTTTTGGCTCCTGGTTTATCTAAATTGCACGGGTAGTTGGATGTAGGACTTCCGGAAAATTTTCTGCGTCGCGGGCTGATAATCGGACGCGGAGGCTTTGTATATATTTTCGACGTAGGTTTGCGGGTTGCGGTCGATGAGCGGGAACCAGGTGCTCTGCACCTGCACCATGAGGCGATGGCCGGGACGAAAGACGTGATTGGCGGAGTGCAGATCGATCGCGTATTCATAGACGCGGTTGGGTTCGACGCGCTCGGGTTTTTCGAAACTGTTACGGAAGCGGGCGCGGAACACTTCGTCGGCGATCATGAGCTGATAGCCGGGAAGCTTTTCGTCGTTCTCGGGGTAAGCATCGATGAGCTTGACAATGAAATCGGAATCGGAGCCGGAGGTGGAAGCGAAGAGGTGCGCGACGACATCGCCTGCGACCACGAGATCGGTGGACAGAGGCTCGGTTGCGTAGCCGAGCACGTCCGGGCGCTGATAGACGAAGCGCTGATCCTGGACGAGCCACACCGGCCATTCCGAGCCGGCCGAGTAAGTGGCTTCGATGGGGCGATGGCGATAGGGCACGGGATGCGCGGGGTCGGAGACGTAGGCGTCGAACGCGGTGTCGTCGCGCGAGGCGTCGAACGAGAGTTTTGAGCCGGCGGCGAAGTTGAGATGGCGATCCTGGATGCCTTCGCGCGGAGGCCACGCTGCATATTTTTCCCACGAATTGCGGCCGGTCTCGAAGGCCATCGCTTCGGGCTGATGGAGCTGGCCTTTATCCTTGAGCCAGTATGCGAACCAGGGGGCTTCGATGTTCTCGCGAAAATAAAGCGACTGATCGGCGCCAAATTCAATCGGGCCGAGCTTCGCGCCCGCGCCGCCCCATCCGCCATGACGCCAGGGACCGACGACCAGGAAATTTTTGTGATCCTCGGCGTCCTGCTTTTCCAGCGTCTCGTAGATTTTCATGGGGCCGTAGTAATCTTCCTGATCCCACCATCCGGCGACGTTGAGATTGGGCACGGTGGTTTTCTTGAGGATCAGGTTGACGACTTGCGCTTTCCAGAAGGAATCGTAGTTGGGGTGGTTGACGAAATTGTTCCAAGTGGGCTTTTCGCCGTGGAAGTATTTCCGGTCGAGCTCAGAAAGAGGGCCCTGCTGAAGGTACCAGTCGAAGGTGTCGTACTTGTCGAAATCGAATTTGAACTGGATCTTGCCGGTTTCCATGCGCGACACGTATTCGAAGCCGTAGCTGAGGCGGAAGGCTCCGTTGTGATGGAAGTCGTCGCCTAGGAACATGTCGGCGGGTGAGGCTTGTTCGCTGACGGCTTTGAGGGCGGGATGAGGCTCCATGAGGGCCATCGCGGTGAGCCAGCCGCCGTAGGAGATGCCGACCATGCCGGCGCGGCCGTTGTGGTTGGGGACGTTCTTGATCAGCCAGTCCACGGAGTCGTAGGCGTCGGTGGCTTCGTCGATGGAGTTGGGTTTGGAGCGGTCGCGCGGGGCGCGCTCCATTTCAAACGTGCCTTCGGAATCGTAACGGCCACGGATGTCTTGGAAGACGAAGATGAAGCCCTCGTCGGCGAGCTGCTTGTAGCGGGCGTTGAAGGACTTTTCCGGGCGGCCGTCGGTGAAGCCGTAGGGGGAGCGCTCGATTAACAGAGGGAGCTTGGCGGAGGAGTTCTTAGGGGCGTAGATGAGCGTGTGAAGTCGGATGCCGTCGCGCATGGGGATCATGACTTCGGTCTTGTCCCAGGTTGCGGGGGCTTTCTTGGTGCAGGCGGCTAGGGAGAGAAGAAGAAGAAAGGCGGCGCGGTTCATCCGATGTACTTTATCAGGTTGGTGGAGTACGCTGGGAGAGTGGAAGTGCGTTTTACTCCCGAGGTCCAAACCAAGCTTGAGCAGATGGCGCGTGAGACTGGACGCCCGAGCGACGAGCTGGTTGAGGACGCAGTGATCGGTTATTTTGACGAGCTGGCGAATGCCCGGGAAATGCTCGACCGTCGCTTCGAGGATCTGGAGAGCGGCAGGGTGAGGGCCATCGACGGTGAGGAAGCTTATCGGCTCTTGATGGAGAAGACTGAGGCCCAGCGCCATCATCGCGCATGACTGAGTATGCGCTTCACCCGGAAGCGCTCTCCGATCTTGATGAGATCCGCGAGTACATCGCAGAGAACAACCTGGACGCAGCCGACCGGCTGATAACGGAGATCTTCGAGGGGATTCGCGCACTGGTGCCCTTCCCCGGTCAGGGGTATCGGCGGCCCAACCTCACTTCGCGCCCGCTGCGGTTCAAGCTGGTGCGCGAATATGTGATCGCCTACGCGCCGGAGAAAAAGCCAATGTGGGTTTTGGCCGTTTTCCATGGACGGCGGAGTCCACGGGTGGTCGCCGCGATTCTCAGAGGGAGAGAGTGACTACAGATAAAACAAACTCAATCGCGGGAGGGCCGCCGATTCCAACAGTCGGCGCTCCAGGAATTTCTTTTCCAGCATCGCTAGTTGCTCGGCGGTCATTTTGCTGCGGTAAGGCTTCAGTTCGCGGTCGAGTTCGCGGCGGGCTTCGAATAATTGATCGTCGCTCGCGGAGGCGCGGAGGCGGGCTATCATTTTTTCCTCGATCGCG
The DNA here is from genome assembly GCA_049521275.1 of Bryobacteraceae bacterium. Taxonomy (GTDB): domain Bacteria; phylum Acidobacteriota; class Terriglobia; order Bryobacterales; family Bryobacteraceae; genus Palsa-187. The sequence goes on from JBEKOZ010000218.1 coordinate 7,292, forward strand.
GTGAGGCGCTGGTCGAGTTGCTCGAGGTCGGCGTAGAGCGCGTCGAGGTCTAAAGATTCGAGGGACGCGGCGGTGTCGTCGTGTCCGGCTTTGCGCAGGGCTTCGGCGTTTCTGTTGACGAAGGCGCGGATTTCTTCGATGGGGAACGGGGCCGAGGCGGGCTGTTTCACTGGGG
>JBEKOZ010000219.1:0-7464 GCA_049521275.1 Bryobacteraceae bacterium
TCAGCGTAGCCACGAACACGTTAAACACGCCCGCGAACAGCGCCAAGGCACCGGGAATCGCGCTATCGGCGTCGCCGCTTTGTAAAATCGCGCTGGTGGACGTCACCAGTGCGATCACGCCCACCGCGCCGATTCCCGCCGCGATCAGGATTCCCAGCAATGAGATTTGCAGAAAGCTATTGAGAATCATCGCGCCGATCACGGAGAAGAACAGCCCGATCATTAGCCCTCGCGGAGCGCTGAAGGTGCGTCCCGAGGTAAACACGTACCCGGTAATCGCCAGAAAAACGATCGCCGTAATTGCCAGCGCCGCCAGGATCATCTCCGGAGCCTTCAGCGAGGCGAACCACAGGATCGGAGCCAGGCAGATTCCAGCGAAGAATCCGTCGAACACCAGCGCCGCCGTGCCCAGCGCGGGATTTCCCCGGGCCGACATGGCGATCCGCGGCACGAAGTTCAGCCCGATCATCGCCACAATCCATCCGATCCAGCTCGAAAAGAACTGGACGATCGCTTGCGTCGTCGCGCCAACGTAGCCGCCCACCATAGCCGCAATCACGGCGATGCCGAACAACGCGTAAGTCTGCTTGATCACCGCGGCCTGCGATGCGGACAGGACCGTGGTGGCCGACATCCGGTCAAAGACAGAAGAATTGGGATTCGAGGGACTCATGGATCTTTCTCCACCACTATTGTAGATGCGCAGCGGCCGGTTTGGATACGCGAAAATGGGGACGCTAATCCGGCACCCAAAGGAGCCACCGTGTTTACTCGCCCCGCACTTCTTATCTGCCGCGCCGGTTTCGCTCCGGCTCGAAGCCAGCTATTTCAAAATCACGGGAAGCGACGAGAATGCGGACGTTCCAATGAATCGCAGCGCGATCGCCACAACGTTCGTGGTAGAGACGCAGTCGATGGTGCCGCGCAATCCCGTGAGCGCGGGGAACAGGTAGTTCGACCAATGTCCGAGGGCTGGAATCACTGGGACCGTCAAGCCATTGGGAATCACGTTCCCGCTGCCATCCGTCGCCGTGCAGGTGAGCGTGGCGGGGTTGGAAGGATCGGTGTTCGCGACCGCGATTCCGGTGTAGAGCGGGACATTCGACGGCGTGAAGGTGGTGGCATCGAAGGGCATCTCGAACTCGCCGGTGGCCTGCTGCGAAGGAACCGCAGCCTCGTAATAGGTGCCGTTGGTGCTGTCGCGAAATAGCGCTTGCACCACGATCCCCGGATCGGCCGTGATCAGGCCCCAGCCCACCGCCAGAGCCGCTTGTGCACTTGCGGCTTCCACATACGCCGAGCCCAGCGGCGGAAGGGTGCCGCTGAGTGAACTGGTCGGACCGGAGCTGAAGGGAAGCAGGACCGGATTTCCATTGTCATCCCGGAAAGCTATGGAGTAGTTGCTGGATGTGGGTGCGGTGTTGATGACGAAGATGCCCGTAGTCCAGACGTTGCCGGCCGGCAGATGGGCGAGCGCGATGGTTGGCGTTGACAGCGTCGCGGAAAACGTCGCGTCAAGAACGCTGGTTATGGTGACCGTGCCGAAACTTGCCCCAAACGGAGGAAGGTTAATGTTGAGGCCGGGTTGAGCCAGCGTGGCGGGACCAATCGACGAAAGGAGGTTGTAACCGGACGGCAGCACAAGACCACCAATCAACGTGAAGTCGCCGCCGGGGAACGCGATATCAAAATTGATATAGGGGTAGTTGACCTGAACGCTAACGCCGGTTGAAAAAGCCCCGGACATTCCGTCGATCGTGACCGCACCGGGGACAAACGCCGTTTGGTAAACAGTGCCGCCTGTTTCCGTATTGCTGGATGTATCGATCAAGGTTGTGTCGGTGGTAAAGGAAAATGTAAACGGCGTGTTCACAAAGCCCTGCGGGGTCGTGGAATTGAGAGGGACAAAGGTCCCCGTAGCGTGCCCCGAGAGCGTAACGGTAAGCGGGGCTGCGGCGCACAAACTAGCGACCAGCGCCCCGGTGATAGACAGAGTAAGCAATCTCATGATTTCCTCCTGTATCGACGTTAACCCATTTCTATGACTAGAAGGCACCGGGTCGGAACCGGTGGAGGTCAGCGCGGATCTCGAATTTGAGTTATTGTAGTCACAATGTTAAACGGGGATTTACGTTTTTTAGTAGTAGTGTGTCTTACGTTAGCGCTAGCGGCCAGCTCGCCGACGTCGCCCATTACCTTTGACGAGATTAGCGAAAGTGCAGGGGTGCGGTTCATCAGCAATGGCTCTCCCACGCCCCATAAGCATCAGCCGGAGCCAATGGTCGGCGGAGTCGCCATATTCGATTTTGACGGCGATGGATATCCGGATCTCTACTTTGCCAACGGTGCGCACATGCCTTCTCTCGAAAAGACCGGCGCTCACTACAGCAATCGTCTGTTCCGCAACAACCATGACCTTACCTTCACCGACGTGACCGAGAAAGCCGGCGTTGCAGGATCGGGCTACGGGATGGGAGTCGCAGTCGGGGATTACGACAATGACGGGCGACCTGATCTGTTCGTCACCAGTGTGAATGCGAACCAGTTGTTCCACAACAACGGCGATGGCACTTTTACCGACGTCACGGCGAAAGCAGGGGTTGCCGGGGGCTTGTTCGCAGGCAAGAAAATGTGGTCGGTGGGCGCCGCCTGGATTGATTACAACAATGATGGATTACTGGACCTGTTTGTAGCGAATTACTGCCAATGGGATCCGGCCACGGAGCAGCCGTGCATCATCAATGGAACTCGGGTCTCCTGCAATCCGCGGATGTACAAACCCCTCCCTAATACGCTTTACCGGAACAATGGCGACGGCACCTTCACGGATGTGTCTGTGGAAACCGGGATCGCGGCACATTTTGGCCGCGGGATGGGTGTGGCGATCGCCGATTTCGACGGCGACGGCTTTATGGATATTTTTGTGGCCAACGACGATATGCCCAACCAGCTCTTTCACAATCGGGGCGGCCGGCGCTTTGAAGAGGTCGCCGACGAAGCCGGTGTGTCGTTGACCGAAGGGGGCGATGTGATCTCCGCCATGGGTGTCGACTTTCGGGATCTGTTCAATCGAGGCTTCCCGGATCTTTGGATCACAGCCATCGAAAATCAGACATTCCCGCTCTACAGGAACCTGGGACACGGGCAGTTCGCTGAAGCCACATCGAAGGCGGGACTGGGGCTCGCCACGGCGGAGATGTCCGGCTGGTCCAATGCCATCGTCGATTTGGATAACGACGGTTGGAAGGATCTGTATGTCGCGCGTTCCAACGTGATCGACAACGTGGCCCTGTTCTCCCAACGCCAGTACGCCGAGTCGAACACCGTGTTCCGCAATCTGGGAGACGGAAAATTTCAGGATGTTACTTCCACCACGGGGCCCGCCTTCCAGAAACCCTCTGTACATCGCGGAGCCGCTTTCGGCGATCTGGACAACGACGGGCGCATGGACCTGGTGGTAAGCGTCCTCAACGGGAAGGCCAGGGTGTTTCACAACACTACCAAGAATGACAATCATTGGGTGCTTCTGAAACTGACCGGCACCAAGAGCAACCGGATGGGAATCGGAGCACAAATCCGGCTCACGGCGGCGGATGGTTCGATCCAGTACAACCACGCCACGACCAGCACAGGGTATGCGAGTTCGAGCGATCCACGTGTCCACTTTGGTCTGGGAGAGTCGCGTCTGGCCAAAGAAATTCAGATTCAATGGCCGAGCGGCCGCAAGCAAGTGCTGCGCGACGTGCCTGTCGATCGCGTGATTGAAGTGACGGAGCCGAGTCGCTAAAAGAAAAGCGGCTTTAGGAGGCTGCCGAGTCTGTAAACCTATAAGGGATTTGGTCGGGCTGCCGGGATTTGAACCCGGGACCTCTTGCACCCCAAGCAAGCGCGCTAGCCAGGCTGCGCCACAGCCCGAAACATCGAGTATAGCAGCCGAGGTTACCGGAAGGTCACAATAAGGCCTGTTAGAAGTTCCTGGACGACAGCTTCAGGTCTGATATCGCTTCCAGGCGCAGCGGATCGTTGGCGAACAGGCCGAGAGCATATTCGGTGCCGATCGTCAGGCCCAGTAGGCGGGCTCCGGATTTTTGCAGCTCGATGTAGCCTTTGCTCCGGACCTGGCTTTCGTGGCAGTTCATGACCGCCTCCCACTCAGGAAGAACGTCGCTGATGTCGATCACGATATCGGGCTTTTGAAGATGTTGCGTGATGTTATAGAAGAACAGGTTGCCGACGTGATGCACCGCCAGCGATTTCAATTCGTCGAGGCCTCCATAGCGCGCGAAACGGCAGGCGTCCCGAACCAGCTTTCCCGCCGACACGTGGTCCGGGTGCTGATTCTCCTGCGGGTAAGGCGCCAGCACAATCCCGGGTTTCCCTTTGCGGATCTCCGCCGCGATTTGAAAGGCGTTTTCCGGCGTGTATTGCAGATGGCAGTCGCCTCCCAGATCCAGAAAGTCGACTGTCGCTCCGATCAACCCGGCTGCTTTCCGCGATTCCCGCTCTCTGCCTTCCGGAGTGCCTGCCGAACCCGCTTCGCCGCGCGACAGGACCAGCATCGTTACCTCGTTGCCTTGCCGGACCTCCTTCATCAGAATCGGCGCGCAGCCGAACTCGATGTCGTCGGGATGCGCGCCCACCGCCAGAATCTTCATTGTCAGCGGACTTCCTCGTAATATTGCTCGTACTGCGGAATGATCAGCGACGTCGAATAGCGGGTCTCCGCGGAGTGCCTCGCCGCGGCTGACATTCGCCGGTAAAGTGCATCATCTGTGAGCAGCGAGACCACCCGCGCCGCTTGCGCCCCGATGTCCCCGACCGGTTCGAGGAATCCGTCCACGCCATCCGAGATCAACTCCGGCACTCCTCCGACGCGCGTCGAGACCGGCGGCAATCCACAAGCCATGGCCTCCAGCGCGGCCAGTCCGAACGATTCCATTTCGCTCGGCATCAGCAGCACATGATGCCTGGGAATCAGCCGCTCCACGTGATCCTGCTTGCCCAAGAAGGTGACGTGCTTTTCGATTCCGAATTCGCGAGCCAGCATCTCCGCGGGGCCGCGCTCCGGACCATCGCCCACCATCACCAGGCGGGCGGGTGTCGATTCGAGAACCTCTTTCAGGATGCGGACACAATCCAGCACCCGCTTCACGGGCCTGAAATTGGAAAGGTGGATCAACTGCTTTTCTTTCGGCTGGTGCTCCGGATCGGGCTTGTAAAGATCGCAATTGACGAAGTTGTGAATCACGCGAATCTCGTTCGCGACGCCGAACACTTCCCTGGTTCTCGTCTGTAGATCTTTGCTGATCGTCGTGATGCCGTCCGATTTTTCGATGGAGAACTTGGTGATGGGAAAGTAGGAGCGGTCCGCGCCCACCAGCGTAATATCCGTCCCGTGCAGCGTGGTGATGAACGGCAGGCGCCTCTCAGCGGCCATCATTTGTTGCGCCAGCAGCGCCGCAATCGAATGCGGGATCGCGTAGTGCACGTGCAGTAAATCGAGATCGTAACAGGCCGCGACCTCCGCCATCCGCGACGCCAGCGCGAGGCAGTACGGAGGATAGAGAAACAGTGGATAGGCCGAGACCTCGACTTCGTGATAATGAATGCGAGGGATGCCGGGATCGAGGCGAATCGGGTTGGCGTACGTTATAAAATGAACTTCGTGGCCGCGGGCCGCCAGTTCGAGGCCGAGCTCCGTGGCAACAATCCCGCTGCCTCCGTACGTGGGATAACAAGTGATGCCGATCTTCACTAGGAGCAGGTTAACATTTCACATCCAATGAAACTTGTGGCTCCTCGCAGCCATCCAAATAGAAACACCATGCGTGCTTATCGATACTTCATTGTCTTTTTGTTCTCTCTCCTCATCGGCGCCGGGCATGCTGAAAGTCTGAAAGACGTTGAATACGGACGCTCCGGCAACCTCAGTCTCCGATTCGACGCGAATATCCCCGATGGCAAAGGCCCTTTCCCCGCGGTCATCCTGGTTCATGGAGGCGGTTGGGTTCGCGGCGACCGCTCCAGTGTCGAGCCGATTTTCGAGCCGCTATCCCGTGCCGGGTTTGCGTGGTTCTCGGTCAGCTACCGGCTGGCCGTCGACGTTCTGCGGGATCCCAAGGCAGCCATCACCCAGCTGGGAGCCGCGGAAGGGGACATCCGCCACGCGGTGGCATTCGTCAAGGAACACGCGGCTGAGTATCGCATCAATCCTAACAAGATCATCCTGATCGGCGAGTCCGCGGGAGGACAGCTCGCGGCGATGGCCGCCCTTCGACCCGATCCCGATGGCGCCGTGCAGGGAGTTGTGGCTTTCTACAGTCCCACTGATCTGGCGACGTTGGCGCGCACTTCCAGTTGGATCCCCGATTCCGTGCACGACGCCATGAAGGGAACGTTCTTCGATACCATTCTCATGGCTGGACTTGCGAAATTCTCGCCCATCACCTGGGTAAGCGCGTCCGCGCCGCCTTTTCTGATGATTCATGGCACCGACGATAATCTGGTTCCTTTCGCGCAATCAGAAAGATTTTGCGACAGGATGAACGAAGTGAACGTAACCTGCGAAGTCTATCCGGTCAAAATCGCGGGGCACGGCATGCGGTCCTGGGAATCCTCCCGCATCACCAATTACAAAGCGCCCATGATCCGATGGTTGCAGCAGGTCCTGGCGCGCCCCTAACCGGCGCTATCATGAGCTCATGACTCGTCGAGACTTGACCGTTCTGTCAGCGGGTTTTATTGCCGCCGCGAAAGCGCAGAAACCGGCTCTCCCCACCCTTCCGAGCAAGGCGTACCGTTTTGAGGATCTGACGTTGAAAGGAACCTCCCGCGCCGTGTTCGACGGCCTGACCCACTCGGGCTTCCACGTCGATCTTCACGAGACCGAGCTCGCGCCCGGCGCGGCGCCGCACGCGCCCCACCGTCATGAGCATGAAGAGATGATCATGGTTCGCGAAGGCACGCTCGAAATCACTATCGAAGGAAACGTCACCACCGTCGGCCCGGGCTCCGTGGTCTACGCCGCGTCGAACGATCTGCACGGCTGGAAAAACGTTGGGACCACGAAGGCGCAATACTTCGTAGTCGCCCTCGGCCGCGTGGCCTAGACATCGGCTTCATCACCGTTTGCTCATGAACTGCCGGTACAGTTTATCGATCTGCGAAGTCTCCATGTCCGGGTGGACCACGATCCGGTAGCGCAGGCGCAGGCTCCAGCCCGTAGTCAGAACGAATTTCGACACCGGGGCTTCCTTGTCGAAAGCATTCGAGCCGAACGGATTGACCGCCAGCAACCCGTAATCCCGCACATGCCAGCGCGACGGATGATGAAAACTGTCGGGATGTTCAAACAGCGCCACGCCGAGCTTTTCACCGTTCAATTCCCCGCTGTAATCAACCCAACTGGCCTGCTTTCCCCAAGTCTGGTCCATCCCGCGGCCGCCTTCCGAGTTGACGATCGAA
>JBEKOZ010000220.1:0-7459 GCA_049521275.1 Bryobacteraceae bacterium
CCTCACGTTAGAACGGCTTTGACGATACCGGCCAACGTCCGACCGCCCACCGGCGCGCGCCGCCAGGTCGTCGCGTTCGGCATGACGCTCGCGTTCCTCTCCTATCTCGATCGCGCCTGCATCAGCCAGGCCGCTCCCATGATCGTGCGCGATCTTCATTTCAACACCATTCAGATGGGTTACATTTTCTCCGCCTTCGGGATCACCTACGCGGCGATGGAGATTCCAAGCGGTTGGTTGATCGACCGCTTCGGTCCACGCCTGGTGTTGACGCGCGTCGTGATTTGCTGGTCTTTTTTCACGGCGGCGACCGGCTTCGCGTGGAACTTCGCGTCGATGCTGATGGCGCGATTGTTGTTCGGCGCCGGTGAAGCCGGATGCTTCCCGGGACTCGCCAAGACGTTCAGCGATTGGCTTCCGGCCGAAGAGCGCGCCCGCGCCGAAGGTTGGAAAGCGTCGAGCGCCCGCTGGGGAGCCGGGGCAGCGCCGCTGCTGATGGTCGCGCTCTACGCCTCGCTTGGCTGGCGAGCCACGTTCGTCCTGTTCGGCGCGATTGGGTTCGTTTGGGCGGGTTTCTTTTACTTCCTGTTCCGCAACCGTCCGGATCGCGGAGCCTCGATCGCCGCCGGCCGGCCGCCGTGGAGGCTCTTCCTTCGATCGCGAAGCGCCTGGGCTCTCTGCCTCCAGTGGTTTTGTCACTTTTACGGATTCTATTTCTACGTGACCTGGCTGCCCACCTACCTGCTCGAAGCGCGCGGGGTCGAGTTGAAGCACGGCGCGATCCTCAGCGGCTTGCCGCTGTTGTCTGCAGGGTGCGGCTGCCTTTTCGCCGGATACCTGTTGCCGCCCGCGGCCCGCCGGTGGGGAATCGTCCGTGCCCGCAGGGCATTCGCCCTGGTCGCCTACGGAGGAGCCGCGCTATTGCTCCTGCTGTTCACCTCCATTCACGATCCGAACCTCGCCATGATGGTCATGAGCCTGTCGAGTTTCGTGGTCGAGCTCAGCGCTCCCGTTACGTGGACCACCGCGATGGACCTGGGTGGCGAATGGGTTGGGCTGCTTACAGGAATGATGAATACGCTCGGCCAGCTCGGAGGCAGCGTCGCCCCCACCGTCATCGGCTACCTGCTCGCCGCGTTGGGTAACAACTGGATCCTCGCGTTCTATGCGTCCGCCGCTCTCTACGCGCTGGGCGGATTGTGTTGGCTGGTGCTCGATCCGGTCAAGCGGCTCGATCGGCCAGCCACAATCTCAGGTAGTGGCGTTTAAGTTCAGGCTCCGCATAGTCTTCGTAATTCGTCCGGCTATGCAGCAGGGAGGTGTTGCTGATCAACTGAAGATCGCCGCGTTCGAGCGGAACCGTCACCGCGACGCCGGGCCGGCGCATCACTTCCTCGAAACTGTCGAGCGCATCGACATCGGCGCTCGTCAACGGCTCGCCCTTCCATTCCTGGCCCTTGGTGATGTAGAACCGCAAATATCTAACTGTGAGACAGCCGTCGGTGAGACAGCCGTCGAACGTGAAGACCGGAACAGGGAGCACCGGATCTTCACCGGGCGGCAGCTCCGCGCGGCGATCGACCCAGAACGGCTGGTACAAGCGGCGCAGAACGTCCGGCCGTTCCTCGCGCAAAATGTTGTGCAGCGCGTAGCCGCTCACCAGCGCGGATTCTCCTCCCGATTTCGCCGGGCGCAGCACCAGTAGACCGATAAAATCGGGCGTGTGTCCCGCGACTCGCGACGGCGAGTCGGTATGAAAATCGAAGGCGGCATTGGTTTTTGAGAACCGCACTCCAGTCTGTCCGTAGTCGGCCTCCATGCGAATTCCTTCGTCGCGCACGGAGTACAGTCGGTCGCCGCGAAGATTCTGGGGAAGGATCGTCCCCAGATGCGTTCCCAGCCCCGCGTACAACAGCCGCACTTCGTCGTCCGCGTAATCATCGAGCGAGAGGCCCCGCAGCACCACGAATCCGCTGCCGTCGCGCAGGCGCCTCCGAATCTCCGCCGCGGTGGACGCGAACGACAGGAGCGGAAAATCCTCACGCCTCATGGTTTGTTTGGCGCGAGCGACGGCGGACTTCAGCTCCTGCCGGGTCTCTTCGCTCAATGACAACAGCCAGTCCGGCGGACCGGAGAAATCTCGCGCGATCCATGCGCGCGCACCGGCGAAAAGTTCGGGACAATTCACTTCGATTCCCAGTCTACCTGGAGAGCTGTCCCGCCGCACCATCCAGTTCTTCCGAGCCGCGATGAAAATTCGTCTTGTGGCGCACGCACTCTTTGCGTGCCGCGTCGAGACTCGTCTCGACGCCTGCCCCGGCGAGCATCCCTTTTCAAGAAAGAAACGCCAGCACCTCGCGATGCGACGCTTCCGGCTGGTCGGTGACGAAAATATGGCTCGCGTGCGGAAGCATCACCAGGCGCGAGCCGGCGATATGTTGCGCGAGAATCCGCGCGTTTTCCGGTGGCACCAGTTGATCGGTTTCGCCGTGGATGATCAGCGTGGGCGCGCGAATCCCGGCAAGACGGTCGAAGGTACTCCAGGCGAGGATGGCCTGCACCTGGCCCATGTAGCCGGCCGCTTGCGGATAGTTCAGCCGCCGGATCGCCAGATCCTCATCGATGCGCTGCCGTGGCGTCGACGCATCATATATATACGGCACCATGGCCTCCGCGCCTTCATCGGGCGTCATGGTGGCTCGGGCCATGAGTATGTCCAGAACCTTGCGCTCCGCGGAAACCGAGTTGGGACCTCCGCAAGCCGTGCATCCCAGCACCAGCCGGTTCACCCGCTCCGGATAATTCAGCGCGAACTCCTGCGCGATCATTCCCCCCATCGACACTCCGAAAACGTGCGCCCTGGCGATGCCCGCCGCGTCCAGCACCGCGGCCGCGTCCGCCGCCATTTGCGCGACTGAGTAGGCGCCGGGCGGTACATCGCTCTTCCCGACACCCCGGTTGTCGAACAAAATCGTCCGGTAATGCGCGGAAACCACCGGAAGAGTGCGATGCCACATCTCATGCGAATACCCCAGCCCCATGATCAGCAGCAGCGGCTCCCCGGCTCCCGCCTCCTCCCAGAAGATCCGTGTTCCACTACTGGTCGCGTATGGCATACCGATTAGCCTAACTCATCAATCAGAGTAGGGCGGACGCCCTCGTCCGCGCCGGACCCCAGGTCCGGCCGCTAGCGCGAGAGATCGGCCTTCGAAGCAGCCTCATCCTTGAGCGGAGTCACCTTGTCAGGATCGATCCGCACCATCAGATAGCGGATGTGATCGTCGATCTTGGTAAACCAGTGCCCGACGCCCGCGGGAATGACGATGACGTCGCCCGCCTTCAACTGGTACGTCACTCCGTTCCGGATGGAGGTGCCGTTGCTGCCGGGGCCGTTCAGCATGCGCACATTCTCATTGGTCGCGGGCCGCCGCTTCATATCGACAATGTCCGCGCCCGTGACCAGCGTGGCCGAACCGTCGATGATGTGATAAACCTCGCTCACCAGGTCATGCTCTGCCACCGGAGACTCGCCCGACAGCGTGCGGCGATAGACGATGCCGATATCGACATTGCTCCTGCCGATGTCCACCGCGCGGACCTGTTGATCGGATACATCGTTCGCCACAATCCGCGACGGCGCGCGCCGCAGATAAGCCAGCAATTCATCGTTGCTGATGTAAGTCGCGGAACAGCGATTGCAGCTTGGTTTCGTATCCTGCGCACAAAGCGCGAGCACCACCACGGCTGCCGCCGGCATGAACTTTCGCATTGTTTCACCTCCTGGGCCACACCACGCCTTGATCTTTCGTCGTCACCGGAGCCAGACCTTTATAAATGAACCTCTGCACGCGCTGGCCCCGCCAGGTCTCCGTGGTGTAAATGTTCCCCTTCGAATCGGTCGCGATGCTATGCACGCCATAAAACTCTCCGGGCTGGCGTCCCCCTTGGCCGAAGCTGGTGAGGACTTCGAGCGACTCCCGGTCCAGGATGTGTACCTGGTCGTTTTCCCCGTCGGCCACATAAAGATATTTTTGCCCCGCATCTCGCGAGAATGCGATATCCCACGCCGCGCCGGCGCCCAGCGTGCCGGTCTCGATAAACCCCTCTTTGACGAACGTCCCATCGGGCCTGAAAACCTGAATGCGGTCGTTGATCCGGTCGCACACATAGACCAGGCCGTCGTTTGAAAGCTGCGCGCAATGCACCGGATTGCGAAACTGGCGCGCCGGAGGCTCGCCCGGCTTGTACGGGCCGATGTCCGCGTCCTCCGGCTTGTTCCCGTAGGCGCCCCAGTGGCGCTTATAGCTCCCCGTATCCGCGTCGAACACAATCACGCGATGGTTGCCGTAGCCGTCGGCGACATAAAGTTCGTTGGTCTTCGGATCGACAAAAGTCTTGGCCGGCTGCCTTAGATTTGCCGTGTCGTTGCTGCCCTTGCTTTGGCCGGGCTTGCCGATCTGCAGCAGAAACTTCCCGTCCTGGGTGAACTTCAGCACCGAGTCGTCCTGCGCTCCCGCCTCCGGAGTCCGGTTAGCGCCGCCAATCCACACATTGCCTTTGTAATCGACGGTGATGCCATGGTTCGCGACCGGCCAATCGAAGCCCTGGCCGGGCCCACCCCAATGCCGCAGTAGATTGCCCTCCTGATCGAATTCGAGGACCGGCGGCGCCGGAGCGCAGCAATGCGCGACCGGCGGGTTGGAAGTCGCGTGTGTTTCGCCCGGCTCGAGCGACCCCGGCCGGTGAATGATCCAGATGTGATCTTTTGCATCGGTCGAAACGCCGATCGTCGCACCCAGAATCCAGTGGTTCGGCAGCGGCTTCGGCCAGGTCAGATCCACTTCAAACCGCGGCGCCACGACCCGAGGCATGGATTGCGCTCCGAGCACAGCGAGGATTGCAAAAAACGCGACTCCTGGCGATCGACCACGCTTCATTCTGTCAACCCTCCCTCGCTTGGACTTCAATTACTATACGATGTAGGCATCATGAAACTCCACATCTCGATAGCTTTTGCGGCCTGCGTCAGCCTCGCATCGGCGGCCGATTGCGACGGTCTCGCGGGAAAATTTGGCTCAACGTCGGCGCAGGTCGTGGCGGCGGGAACGTTCAAGCCCCCATCCGGGTTAGGAGGGGCGATTTATAAGAACGCGCCGGAGTTTTGCCGCGTCCAGGGCGTGCTCGCACCCTCGGCCGATTCGCACATCGAATTTGAGGTGTGGCTTCCGCTCACCGGATGGAACGGAAAATACCTGGGCGTCGGCAACGGCGGATTCGCCGGCTCGATCGGCGACCCCGCGCTGGCCGAAGCGGTGGCGAACGGCTACGCCGCTTCCTCGACCGACACCGGTCATCAGGCAAATGCAATCGATGGAACATGGGCCTTGGGCCATTGGGAAAAGATGATCGATTACGGCTATCGCGCCATTCATGAGACGGCGGAGAAGTCCAAGTCCATCGTCGCCACGTTTTACGGCGGCGCGCCGAAGCGTTCGTACTTCAGCAGTTGTTCGAACGGAGGCCGCCAGGCTCTGCTCGAAGCGCAGCGCTATCCGGCGGATTACGACGGCATCATCGCGGGCGCGCCGGCGAATTACTTCACCCATGTGGCCGCTGGATTTGTGTGGAACCAACAGGCGCTCGACGGCGCGGGCGGGATTCCGCCGGCGAAGCTGAAGTTGATCGAAACTGCGGCGCTCGATGCCTGCGATGCCGGTGACGGCGTGAAGGACGGCGTCATCGACGATCCGACGAAGTGCCATTTCGATCCGGCGGTGCTCACCTGCAAAGGCGAGGCGTCCGATAGCTGCCTGACGGAGGCGCAGGTGACGGCGCTCAAGAAGATTTATGCCGGCCCGAAAGATTCGAAAGGCGAGCAGCTTTTCCCCGGCTTCGTGCCCGGCGGCGAAACCGGCCTCGGCGGATGGGGAGCGTGGATCACCGGGTTTTCGCCGGGCAAGAGCGCGGAGATGGGCTTCGCCAACGGATTTTTCGCCGACATGTTGTTTCAGGACGCATCGTGGGATTTTCGCAAAATGAATTTCGACCATGACATGAAGCTCACCGACGATAAGATCGCGCCGATCTACAATGCGACAAATCCGAACCTGAAGGCGTTCAAGGATCGCGGCGGGAAGCTGCTGCTCTATCACGGCTGGAGCGACGCGGCCCTTCCGCCGGTCAACACCATCACCTACTACGAGAGCGTGGTGCAGAAGATGGGGCGCAAGCAGGCCGATGAGTTTGTCGAACTGTTCATGGTTCCAGGCATGCAGCACTGCGGCGGCGGGCCGGGGCCGAACGATTTCGGCGCCATGTCGCCGGCCGCGGCCGATTCCGACCACAGCATGATGAAGGCGATGGAGCAGTGGGTGGAAAAAGGCTCCGCGCCCGCCAAAATCATCGCCACCAAGTATAAGGCCGACGGGAACCCGTCGAGTGGGGTCGTGCGCACCCGTCCGCTGTGCCCCTATCCGACGATCTCGAAGTATTCCGGGTCAGGCAGCACGGACGACGCCGCGAACTTCTCATGCGTTAAATGACCATAAAATGGCTATTTTTCGCGTCCGTTGGGTTCTTACATGCCCAAACCGTGAACGTGTGGCTGACCACGGACGACCAGAAAAACCTGCTCCAACCCCAGCCGGCGCTGTCCTTTTCGAGCGGCGGATCGTCGACAATTCCCACCGTATTCATCGACGAACGCGAGCGTTATCAATCGATCGAAGGTTTCGGCGCGTCCTTCACGGATTCCTCCGCTTGGCTGATGAACAACAAGATCGTCCCCGCGTCCTCGCTCCCGACGGTAATGAAGTCGCTTTTCGACCACACCGCCGGCATCGGCATCAGTTTCATCCGTAATCCCATGGGCGCTTCGGATTTGGCGCGGAATATCTATTCTTATGATGACCTTGCGGCTGGTGCTACCGATCCGACGCTCAGCTCTTTCTCCATTGCGCACGACCAGGCTGACATTATCCCATTGATTCTTCAGGCCAAACAGATCAATCCGCAGCTAAAAATCATGGCGACGCCCTGGAGTCCTCCGGGCTGGATGAAGACATCCGGTGCCATGATCGGCGGTACCCTGCTTCCGGCCGCCTACGCGCCGTTTGCGAATTACTTCGTTCGCTACCTCCAAGCCTATCAAGCGGCTGGAGTCACGGTGGATTACATCAGCCTGCAGAATGAACCGTTGTATCTTCCAACCGGCTATCCGGGCATGTCCATGGTGGCTACCGACCAGCTTTCGGTTCTGCGAGATTATGTGCTGCCCGCTCTCACCGCCAGTCAGCTTTCGACGAAAGTGCTGATTTACGACCATAACTGGGATCAGCCGCCGTATCCGCAGACGATTCTGGCCGATCCTACGCTGGCGGCGTCGGCCCAGATTGGCGGCATCGCCTGGCATTGGTACGCGGGCACGCCGGGGGCGATGAGCCTGCTGCACAACCAGTAT
>JBEKOZ010000221.1:0-7446 GCA_049521275.1 Bryobacteraceae bacterium
AGGCCGGTACATACAGCGCGATTTTAAGGCAAACTGGAGTTGAGGAACCGAAACCATGACGCGCAAATACTCCCTGGTGATCGAAGGCGACGCGAGCGGTTACAGCGCCTACGTGCCAGAGCTCCCGACGATCCTCGTGACCGGCTCCTCGCTTGACGAAATTGATTCTCTCGCGACCCAGGCTATCCGCGTCTATTGGGAGAACGTCCATGGCGAGCCGCGTCCGGCCGTTCTAGTTCACGAGATCGAAGTCGAGTTGCCTGCTTAAACTACTTCCGCGCGGTCACCGTGACCTCTATATGCGCTCCGCCCACCAGCGCCGCGACTCCTACTGTGGTCCGCGTCGGCTTTGGGTCGGGAAAGGTGTGCACGTACACTGCGTTCATGCGCGGAAACATGCTCATGTCGGTTAAATAAACCTGCACCGCGACCGCGTCGCTGTAATCATAGCCGCCCGCTTTCAGGATTTCGCCGACATTTTCCAGGCATTGGCGCACTTCCTCGTCGAAATTGTCTGGTACTTTCAGGGTCTTGGGATCGGTACCTGTTTGCCCGGAGACATAGAGCGTATCTCCTACCTGGATACCGGCGCTGAACGGCCGGCCGGCGGGGAAGTCTTTTGGTGTCACTATTTTCTTCTTCACACCGGCGCCGTACGTCAGGCCCAGGCCTGCTGCGACCAGTACGAGAATCACGAATATCGGGAGTTGTTTTCGCATGGAGGAATGATAACGCAGCTAGGAAGACCGGATGGGCCTCCTCGTACGCGTGTACCGGATGCAAATGAGCCTCGCACACTATTGCGGCAACATCACGGAACGGGCACACTCTTAGAGTCCGAGGGAGAACCAGTGAATCAAAACGACAACGCGCAAGTCGACCGGCGCCATTCGGATCGCTTTCCGATTGAGCGTGAAGTGAAATATCGAGTCTTGAACAAGCGCAGCAATGAAGAAACGGGGGATGGAAAGACCATCAACATATCCAGTTCCGGTGTGCTATTCACCGTCGAACACATGTTGTTACCCGGGCGCCGCATGGAGCTGGCCATCAGCTGGCCGGCGCAGTTGAACAATAAGTGCGCGCTGAAGCTGGTGGCGCGCGGGCGCGTGGTTCGCTTCGAAGGAGGCCGCGCCGCGATCGAGATTCAGCAGTACGAGTTCCGCACCCTGTCCTCCACTCCGCCGCCGCCCGCTCCGGGGCTGAGGCTGGTTAATTAATTCGGTTTCATTCCTTGCGCGCGCCGGGGCTCCTCCAGAGCATCGTTCCGGCGCGCGTCTCCTCTTCCGCTTGCTAACCTAGATGTAGATCGATGGAAAATCTGTACGCAAGATGGATGAAGGACTGGGAAGACCGTCTGTGTTTCCGCGCGACCAATCGCGTGGTGAGACCGTTTGACTGGGGCCTCGAATGGACCGGCGGCTGGCCTGCCGCGCAGAAGAATCCGCGCAACGGCCACACCCCCGCCGAGTATTTGAGGGTCCTGAATGAAGCCGTGCTCGCGTCGAGCGACGAGTTTTTCGCCTACCAGACGCCCACCGATTTCGAACTCGACGGGAAGCTGCTGCGCTTTACGAGCCCCATAAAAACGCCGTATCCGGAAAACAACATCGTCCACGGCCAGTGGTATCCGGCGGCCGACAAGCGCGGGAGACGCAAGGTGGCCGTGCTGGTGCTGCCGCACTGGAACGCCTCGGCCGGACAGCATGGAGCGCTGTGCGCGGGGATGGCGAAGCTGGGCATGTCGGCGCTGCGGGTCAGCCTGCCTTATCACGATTACCGCATGCCGGCGGAGTTGCAACGGGCCGATTACGCGGTCTCGTCGAACGTCGCGCGCACCATCGACGCGACGCGGCAAGCCGTGATCGATGTCAGGAGCTCGATCGACTGGCTGGAGCAGGAAGGCTATGAGAGTGTCGGCATCTGCGGCACCAGCCTCGGGTCCTGCTATGCGTTCCTGGCGAGCACGCACGATCCGCGGCTGAAGGTGAACGTGTACAATCACTGCTCGACCTACTTCGCCGACGTGGTGTGGGAAGGCCTGTCGACGCAGCATATCCGGCAGAGCCTGGAGTCGGCCGTGACCATCGAGCAGCTGCGTGAGGCATGGAAGGCAATCAGCCCGCCGTTTTATATCGACCGTTATGCGACGCTCGGGAAGAAGACGCTGTTCATCTACGCGAAGTACGATACGACGTTTCCGGTGCGGTTTTCCGAGCAGGTGATCGAGAAGGCGAGGGAGTTGGGATTCGATCACAAAGTGGTGGCGCTGCCGTGCGGGCATTACACGATGGGGGAGACGCCGTTCAAGTTTATGGACGGGTATCACATCTGCAATTTTCTGAAGAGGAATCTTTAGGCGCGGCGGCGAGGCGAGCCGGCCATGGCGTTCCTCAGCAGACTGTTGATCCGCGTCTGATATCCGCGACCCTGCGATTTCAGCCAGGCGATGACGTCGGCATCCAAGCGGATCGTGAGCGACTGCTTCACAGGCCGATAGAACTTCCCGACGACCGCGTTGCTCCAATCTGTTATTTCGGGGATGTCGGAAAGGTCGATATCTTCGTCCTTCATCTTTCGTAGGTTCGCAATGTCTTTCGCTTGGGTTTTAGTTAGCTTCGTCATAGGACTTTCTTTCTTGACGGCGTTGCCTTCCGCGCCGAAATGATACGAATCACCTCGTCGCTTAACGTATGTGCCACCAATAGAACGAGGAAGCCTTCGATCATTCCGATCGTTTGCCATCGCTCTTCGCCGTCTACAACTCGATCCAGACGGACTAACGCATGAGGGTCTTCAAACACGAGGACCGCCGTCTCAAAGTGGATCCGATGCTTCGCCACATTGCTCCGGTTCTTAGCATCGTCCCACTCAAAACGCACGTAGTTACCATTCTGTAGTTACAGGATAACACGCCGCGAAGGTGGAACCTTCAAAACGCCGCGAGCAGTTTGGCGTAGGTTGTTTCCAGATCCTCCGGAATTACGCGCGTCTCGGCGATGGTGGTCATGAAATTTGCGTCGCCGGGCCATCTGGGTAATACGTGCATGTGGATGTGGCCGGCGATGCCGGCTCCGGCGCTCGAGCCGATGTTCAGGCCCATGTTGAAGCCCGACGGGCTATAAACTTTTCGCAATGCCGCTTCGGCGCGCTGCGCCAGCAGCATCATCTCCTGTAAGGCCGATGGTTCGCATTCCGAGAGCGTGGGAACGTGCGCGTAGGGGGCGATCATCAGGTGACCGCTGGTATAGGGATACAGATTCAGCAGGACGAAATTCTTTTCCGCGCGGTGCAGAATATGGTCGCTTTTCTGGGCACAGAAGATGCACTCTTGAGGCCCCTTTTCGGAGACGTAGCGATACCGCCAGGGGCTCCAGAGATGGTCCATCTCTACTCCTTGGCCGCTACATCGGTGTGCCGTCGGGAATGATGGCGTCCGGGGTGCGGCCGTCTTCGTTCACGAGGTCTTTCAGCTCTTTGGAGGGCTTGAAATAGGGAATGCGCTTCGCCGGGACTTCCACGCGCGCGCCGGTTTTCGGATTGCGGCCCACGCGAGGCTGGCGCTGGCGCGTGCGGAAGCTGCCGAAGCCGCGAATCTCGATTTTGTCGCCGGTGCGCAAACTCTTCACCACGCTATCGAAAATCGCCTCGACAATTACTTCCGAATCCTTGCGCGTCATTTCCACTACGCGCGACACTTCTTCAATTAATTCCGCTTTGGTCATGTTAACGGCCGTCCCCTTTTCCGCGAATATTCATGGCTTCTTCGATGGTCATGGTCGCCGCCGCGGCCTGCCGCTGATAATCCTCGAGGCGCGTGCGCTCCTCGTCCTCGGCTACGGCGCGAAGGCTTAATCCGATCTTCTTTTCATTCTCGTTCATTTTTATAATCTTAAAATCGTATTCCGCGCCGATGGGGAGCGCGGTTTCTCCGGCGGCCTTTTCCGGCATGGCCGGGATTTCCGATTTGTGGCACAGCGCCTCCACACCCGGCGCGAGTTCGACGAACATTCCGAACGCCGCGGTGCGGCACACGCGGCCGCGCACCAGGTCCCCCACTTCGTGCGACCGGAAGAAACTCTCCCACGCATCCGGCTGCAATTGTTTCACGCCTAATGAGAGTCTCCGGTTGGGGGCATCGATACTTAAAATTACCGCTTGCATCATTTGTCCCTTTTTCACGAACTCCGAGGGATGCTTTACATGCTTGGTCCAGGACAAATCGGAGACGTGAACCAGGCCATCCACGCCGTCTTCAATTTCAAGAAAAGCGCCGAAATCGGTCAGCTTGCGGACGCGGCCTTCGACCACCGAACCGATGGCGTAGCGTTCGCCGACCGTGGTCCAGGGGTCGGCCTCCAGTTGCTTGATGCCGAGCGAGACGCGGCGGTCGCGCACCTTCACCTCGAGCACCACGGCCTCCACCTGGTCGCCCGCTTTGACCACCTTGCTCGGGTGCTTCATGCGGCGGCTCCAGGTCATTTCGGAGATGTGGATCAGGCCTTCGACTCCCGGCTCAATCTCGACGAACGCGCCGTAATCGGTGACGCTCATCACCCGGCCGACGATGCGGCTGCCGGCGGGACAGCGGGCGGGCAGCGTCTCCCAGGGGTCCGGCGTCAACTGGCGGATGCCGAGCGAAATGCGCTCTTTTTCGCGGTCGAACTTCAAAATCTTGACGGTGATCTCGTCGCCGACATGCACTACTTCTGACGGATGGTTGACGCGGCCGTGGGACATGTCGCTGACGTGCAGCAGGCCGTCGATGCCGCCGAGGTCGACAAAGGCTCCGTATTCGGTAAGATTTTTTACCGTGCCGGTAACCACCACGCCCTCCGCCAGGTGTTCGATAGCGGTGTGCTTGCGCGCCTTCAGCTCCTCTTCAATCGCCAGCTTGCGCGAGACGACGACGTTGCCGCGGCGGCGGTTGATCTTGAGAACCTTGACGGGAATGTCCTGAGAGAGGAACTGGTCGAGATCGTGAATGGGCCGCAGGTCGACCTGCGAGCCGGGCATGAAAGCGGGCACGCCGACGTCGACCATCAGGCCGCCCTTGGTGCGCTCGGTGACGCGGCCAGAGACCAGCAACTGGTCCCGCATGGCCTGCTCCAGATTGTCCCAAATGCGCATCCTGCTTGCTTTTGAGAAGGACAGGAGCACGTAGCCTTCGGGCTGGGGACCGGAGCGGTCGATCATCACATCGATGGCGTCTCCGGGTTTAAAAGGCACGCTGCCATCCGCCTGGCGGACCTGCTCGATGGGCACCAGGCCTTCGAGCTTGTAGCCGAAATCGACGATGATTTCCTGGGGAGTGGCTTTTACGACGCGGCCTTGCAGGAGCTCCCCTTCGGAGGGAGGCGCGAGATGACTATAGTCCTCGATGAGATGCTCGTAATCTTCCTCGCTGGGGAAGTCTACGTCCATCGCTGGTTTATCCGCGCTGCTGGCCATGGCCCAGAACTCCGACAAACTATTGATACGTCAGTACTTCAGAACTATACCGGACCTCGCGGGGGTTGTCAACCTGAGGCGGACAGGGTCGGAGGAAGACTCGGACATAATTCATTCTACAAAAGACCGCTCCCTTCGGTCACGGCTCGGGAAGCAATTGATTTCATATGGCAGGCAAGGTATTGTGCCGTAAGTGTTTGGCGTGAGCGACGGGTAGTGCGGCTGTGAGATTATTCGACGGCGTCGGAGTACTTCTTTTCTCCCGCCGTTATGGACAGGGTGAGGCGATTCTGCGGCGGGGGCAGCGGACAGGTGGCGAACGCGGTGAAGGCGCAGGGCGGGTTGATGGCCTTGTTGAAATCGAGGATCACGGCGCCGTCCTTGGCCGGCTCCGCGTAAAGGAATCGGGCGGCCCCGTAGGTGGTCTTGTTGCTGGTGGCGTCGCGGAAGATGAAGAAGAGCTCGGGGCCCTCGGTGACCGGCTCCAGCCGATATTGCTTGCCGTCGCGCGTGAAGCTCACGTAGCCGGGGCTTTGCATGGGCTGTTTCACTCCGTTCTGGCTGTCGAACAGGATGGTCTTCGGGGTGTCGTAGGGCGTGAACGTGGCGGTGATTTTCCACGACGGGTCGACGGGAAACCACTTGAGTCCGGTAAAGTCGCGGCGGAGCTGGCTGTTGTTGTCCTTGACGCGAATGAAGTAGTCGTCGCCGCGCTTGATGACGAAGAACTTCACAGGGCCCAGGGAAATGATATCGTCGTTGGGCTTGAGCGCGACGCCTGGTTTGCCCTCGGCATAGTAAGTGGCCTGGCCTTTGGAGAACGCGATTTTGACGGGATGCGCGGGAGCGGGCAGGGCGATCTGATTGTCGCCTTCCTGCAAGCGAAAAAGGCCGACGACGGTGAGCCAGCCGTCGTCCTGCTTGAGCTGGGCTTCGCGGTGGGCGCGGTACTGGTCGACGTCGCGGGAATAATTGGGGTCGGCGGCGAGGCCGGCTGCCGCAAGAAGGGGGATGGTGAGAAATCTCATGCGATTTTTTGCTCCGTTAGGCCCGTTGCCTGATGATACGCGATAATGCGGTCGGCGACATCGTTTTTCGAGAGACCCGTTTTGTGGCTTTGGTGGGAGATCCAGCGCCGGGCGACGGCGGGGGCCATGCCGCGGGCGATGAGAATCCCTTCGGCGCGCTGGAGCAGTTTGCGCGTCGAGAGATCCTGTTCGATCTGGGTGATTTCGGACCTTAATTCGGCGCGCCGCTCGGCGAGGAAGGAGCGATAGAGGAGCATGCCAAGCTGCTCCCCTACGAAATCGGCGAGGCGCTGTTGGAAGGGGCCTTCGAAATGGTCCGAGGCGAAGCACAGGGTCACTTTACCCAGGGCGTCGCCGCCATCGCGGAGGTCGACGGTATAAAGGGATCGGTAGGGTTGGTCGAAGGACTCCAGTAGCTTGACTGGGGCGTCGGACTGCTCGACAAAAAGGCCTTTGCCGTGGACTTCTCGCTCCAGCAGAATGGCGATCTGCTCCACAGCCTGGGGGAAGGAAACGCGTCCGTTGACGATGTTGCTGATGTGGAATAATAGTTCATTCTCAGTCATAAACCCTCTCATTTGAATATTTTGAAGAAGAAGAAAACAGGGGATTTAACAACAGCGGGCGGGGCACATAGGGCAATCATACAAGGTTTATGTACCAATGTCAATCGACAAAAGGGTAATTAGTGTGCTTGGGTTCGTTCTGTTCCTGGGGATTATGATCGCCAAGCCGGTTTGGGATGGGCGGGAGCAATGGCAGTTCGGGCAGGGGCAGGACGACGGGATTTACATGACGACGGCGAAGGCGCTGGCGGCGGGCGAGGGCTACCGGCATCCGAATTTGCCGGGGCATCCGTTCGCGACGAAGTATCCTCCGCTGTTTCCTCTGTTCCTGTCGATGGCGTGGCGGATCACGCCGGATTTTCCGCGCACGTTAGAGACGGCTTCGATGCTGCAAGATGTCT
>JBEKOZ010000222.1:0-7445 GCA_049521275.1 Bryobacteraceae bacterium
TGAATCCGGACAAGTGGTCGGCGTGGGGCGCGGCGGGCCGTCGAATCACGTCGGGAAAGGGGAGGGCCGCGAGAAGTTTCTGCAAGCGGTGGGAGGCTCTCTTCGCGCGGCGGGCTTTGAGGACGCCCGATTCGAAGCCGCATGCCTGGGATTGAGCGGCGGCGCGGCGGACAAAGACGCAGCGGTCCGCGAGTTGATCCAAGCGAAACACTATGTGGTGACGCACGATGCGTTCATCGCCCTGGTGGGCGCGACCGCGGGCGAGCCGGGAGTGGTGACGATCGCGGGGACCGGATCGATCGCGTTTGGGCGCGATGGAGCGGGAAAAACAGCGCGGGCGGGCGGCTGGGGCTATGTGTTCGGCGACGAGGGCGGAGGTTTCGACCTGGTTCGCCAGGCGCTGCGCGCGGCGCTGCGGGCGGAAGAAGGCTGGGGGCCGAAGACGGCTCTGCGCGATGCCTTAGTGTCGTCGGCGGGGGCGACCAGCGCCGACGATTTGTTGCATCGCTTCTACACCGACGAGTATCCACGGGAGCGCGTGGCGGCGTTCGCAAGACTGGTCGACAGGACGGCGCGCGATGGCGATATTACGGCGCGGGAGATCCTTTTCGCGGGGGCACAGCAGCTGGCGACGCTGGCCGGCGCGGCGCGCGCTCAAATATTCGACGGAATCGCGCCGTGTTGCATCTCTTATATCGGCGGAGTTTTCAGGAGTGACATTTTGCTGGCGCGTTATCGCATGTTGATGGAGCTGGAAGAGGGGAATCGCGTGGCGGAACCGGTCTATGGACCCGCGGCGGGAGCGCTGATCGAGGCTTATCGCGCGGCGGGATTGACGATTTCGTTGCAGGGGGCGCCGGTGGAGAAATGAGAGGCGTCGAGAGGAGCCTCGACGCGGCACGCAGGAGTGCATGCGCCACGAAAGAGAACACAATATGGAACCTGTTTCGCATTTCTTCTACTCGCACCGGCTGAAGCTGCAATTCTGGGATTGGGGGTCGGAGGGCAAACCGGCGCTGATTCTGGTTCATGGCGGGCTGGACCATGCGCGCAACTGGGATTGGGTGGCGCGCGCGCTGCGCGACGATTACCACGTCTATGCGTTGGACCTGCGGGGGCATGGCAACAGCGCGTGGGCTCCGGGAGCGTTGTACAGCGTCGCCGAGCATGTGCTGGACCTGTCGGCGCTGGCCGACATCATCCACGGGTTCCCGGTGACGCTGATCGGCCATTCGCTCGGCGGCGTGATCAGTCTCCTTTATGCGGGCGTGTATCCGGACCGGGTGAGTAAAGTGGTGGCGATCGAAGGAATCGGGATGCCGGTGACGCACCGGACCCCGAAGCCGGCGTCGGAACGCCTGCGCAACTGGATTGAAGTGATTCGCAAGGCGGAGAACCGGGCTCCGCACAGTTATCCGACCTTAGAGGCGGCGGTGGCGCGGATGAAGGAGGCGAACCCGTTCCTGTCGGACAAGGTGGCCGCGCATTTGACGCTGCACGGCACCAACTGGAATGCCGACGGATCGATCACCTGGAAGTTCGACAACTATGTGCGCACGTTCATCACCTACGGCTTCAATATCGAAGACGCGAAGGAAGTGATGTCGCGGATTACCTGCCCGGCGCTGCTGTTCTGGGGCAGGCAAAGCTGGGCTCCGGACCCGGAGGAGGGCGGACAGGCGGACATCATCAAGGATCATCGCGTGGTGAAGGTGGACGATGCCGGCCACTGGGTGCATCACGATCAACTGGAGATCTTTTTGCGGGAGACGAAGAAGTTTCTGGCGGAGTGACCCTGCTCCAGCCGGACTAGGAACGCAGCCGGCGGCCGAGGATGCCGAGCGCCACCAAACCGAGCCCCGCGATCCCGAACGTAGCTGGTTCGGGCAAGCTGATCGTCGCGCTGGTAATATTCACACGGAGCCCTGTCACGTTGGGCGAGCCGGACGAATTATTGGTCACGACGAAATCCAGAAAGTTCTCCCCTTCCACGAAACCGGAGGTAATCGTGAAGCCGGTGTAATGGTTGAAGCCTCCCGTCCCGGTGATCGCCGTTCCGACCGTAATCCCGTTCAACATGATCGTACCGTCGTTGTCGGCGGCCCACATACCCACGATCTCCGCCGTGTTAGGGCTCTCGGCGGCGGAAATCGTAAAGGTCTCCTGATAAATGTAGGTCCCAGGGGAGTCGTTACTTTGCTCGGTGGACTTGGGACTGATCCATAACGACGTGAGGCTATCCGCGAGCCAATTGCCATCTCCGATTGGAAAACCGATGATGCTGGTCACAAAAGGACTGATCGGCGTGCTGATACCTTCCGCGGTCGGGTCTGAAATCAGCGTAAAATTGCCGTCCGTGCGGTTACCGCCCGGAAGCACTTCAGTACCGCAGCTGGTACCGGTGAACCCACTAAACCCAGTTCCGCAAACTCCAAAGAGCGTGACGGCCGGAAGTGACCCGCACCCCGCCAAAAGACACACTCCCACCGCAAAAATGTTACGCACGAAAAAGTCCTCCAACTCTTTGAGCTACGTCCCCCGACTCTAGCACTAATTGGCTAGTAGTACAAGTGTAATCTGCAAGAAATATGGCTAGTAGTACCACCGCGCGAACGTAGGCGCGAAAGGCAGAAAACCGGGCTCCGCGCGGCTATCCGGCATTTAGTGGCGGCGGTGAGTGGCGCGGATGCGGGACACTGAAGATTTTCCTGAGGGAGACGAAGAGGTTTCTGGCCGAGTAGAAACAGAACGGCCCCGGCACAGTCAAGCGCCGGGGCCGTTGATGAAGAGGACTTCAGAGGTTACGAACGGAGCCGGCGGCCCAGAAGGCCGAGCGCCCCTAATCCAAGACCGATGAACGCGAAGGAGGCCGGTTCCGGAACAGTGTTCAAACTCCCAGTGCCCGTCAGCTCTACGATCAGACCGCTGGGGTTGGCCCCAGTCGCTGAGGTGTTAGTCACTACAAACTCTATCGTATTGACCCCCGAGTTGAAGCCGCTGGTGAGGTTGAACCCCGTAAAAAAGGCGAGATGCGTGCTGCCAACTCCGGTGTCAACACCATTTAACCAGATTTCCCCAATGTTGTCGTTGGCGAACTCACCCGTCAGATCCACGGTGGAGAGGTTGTAACCGGCCAAACTAAAGGTTTCCGTATAAGTAAATGTGCCGACCGCATCGCCGCCGCCCGAGGAGCTATAGGTGCCCTTGGGACTAATCCATTCCGCGCTGCCGGTGTCCGCGACCCAGGGGCCAAACGGATAAGTGCTGTTGTCTGTCACAAAGGGGCTGGATGGAACGGTCTCGACGGCAGTGCCAGTCGCCAGCACCCAATTTCCATCTTGGCTAGTACCAGTAGTACCTAATAAACCACCGCAGCCAGCCGAATATCCGGTGCCGCAAACGTCAGCAATGGTACCCGCTGACAGCAAGCCGCTCACAGTCAAGAGAGCCGCTGCCACAACTAAATTGGTCTTCGACATTTTCTAAAGTCCCCTCCGTTCTCTATCTCTGGAACTAAGTACCTGAGACTTTTGAAGAATATCATAAGTCCCAGCCTTGTACAACACTTTAGTACAAGTATTTTTTGGCAGATAGTACCAAAATCGCGTGGCACTACTCCTATGGTTTAGAAGCTATTTATTTTCAAAGGATTCGGTCCGGAATTCACGGATGGCGTCCTCGAAAGAGAGGCCGAAAAACTCCGGAAAAAGCGCCCGTGCGCGATCCGGATCCTGCATTACGCGAAGCAAAAAATCCTGAAACAAAACCCGGCCGCGGGTATGGATCAGGTGCTCGATAAAAAAGCGCCAGGCGACGTAGTTGAATCGCATATCGACGCTTCTTCCATCAAACACGGGCGCCATGGACGCGGTGCGGGCGCGCAAGCGGAACTCGTCGTACGAAAGATAGGCTTTCTGGCGCCCGAAATCGACCGCAAGTCCTTCAAAAAGCCAGGTTTGGCCGCTCATTTTGTGGGCGCGCCATAGGGTCATGTTCTGGTCAAGGATGGCGTGCGATAGCTCATGACGCAGAAACTCGGCGGTGTCGAAGCGCTTTTCGGCGATCTTGGGGGTGATCCAGATCACCGTGCCGGTCGCCAGGGTCAGCGCGCCGATGGCGTTTCCGCCCTGCCAGGGGGTCTGGAGGTGAAAATCGGTCCAGGTGCGCGGCGCGATCACACTGATGCGATCGGGCATTTTGAGCTGATGAAACGCCTCGGCTTCGGCGATCAGCGAATCCATCTGTTGATAGGGCTCTTCGAGCGTGGTTCCGGCGGGGTAGTAGATGTCGGCGCGATGCAGAATGAAATGAGTGTAGCCGGGCTTGACAGGAGACCAGGGAAGCAGCGGGCCATCCGCTAAGCAAGCGATCAATATAAGGAAAACTGCCGCCGTCGCCCAACGGAGCCACTTAGGCACTGACGGTTTCGAGCGCGGCGTAGGTCCGTTCGACGTAGGCGTTGAGAATGTCGATGAACTCGGCCACGATGTGGTCGCCGCGCAGCGTGCACTTGAGCTTGCCGTCGACGTAGACCGGCGCCACCGGGTCCTCAAAGGTGCCGGGGAGCGAAATGCCGAGATTGGCGTGCTTCGATTCGCCGGGCCCGTTGACAATGCAGCCCATCACCGCGACCTTCATCTCCTCGACGCCCGAATGGCGAGCCTTCCAGACCGGCATCTGCTCGCGCAAATAGGTCTGGATCTGATCGGCCATGTCCTGGAAAAAAGTGCTGGTGGTGCGCCCGCAGCCGGGGCACGCGGTCACTTGCGGGGTGAAGCTGCGCAGCTCGAGCGACTGGAGGATCTGCTGGCTGACGATCACCTCGTCGGTGCGATCGCCGTTCGGGAGCGGGGTGAGGGAGGCGCGAATGGTATCGCCGATGCCCTCCTGCAACAGTACGCCGAGCGCGGCGGTGGTCGCCACGATGCCCTTGGCGCCCAGGCCGGCCTCGGTCAATCCGAGATGCAGGGCGTAATCGCATTCCGCGGCGAGCATCCTATATACAACGATCAAATCCTGCACGCCGCTGACCTTCGCGCTGAGAATGATCCGGTTGCGCGCCAGGCCGTACTGCTCCGCGGCAGCGGCCGAATTGAGCGCGCTGGCCACGATGGCGCGCAGCGTGACCATCTTCGCGTCGAGCGGCTCCGCCAGCTTGTTGTTCTCATCCATCATGCGCGTGAGCAGCGCCGAATCGAGCGAGCCCCAGTTCACGCCGATGCGCACGGGACGTTCATACTCCACCGCGGCTTCGATCATGGTGCGGAAATTATCGTCGTGTTTCTTGCCGATATTGACGTTCCCCGGATTAATGCGATACTTCGCCAGCGCCCGCGCCATGGCCGGATATTTCTTGAGCAGCAGGTGCCCGTTGTAATGAAAATCGCCGATGATGGGCACGCGGACGCCGAATTTGTCCAGGGTTTCGACGATCTTGGGCACCGCGGCCGCGGCTTCGTCCGTGTTCACGGTGACGCGCACCAGTTCGGAGCCGGCGTTGGCCAGCGCCATCACCTGATTCACGGTCGATTGCACGTCGGCGGTGTCGGTATTAGTCATCGACTGGACGACAATCGGATTCGAGCCGCCGACTTCGACCGAACCGATCCGGACGGCGACGGAGCGGCGCCGTTGATTTGCTGCCATATTCATTATTGTAGCTCGGCGCTAGTGGGCTTGTTGAAAAACAAGATAGGTTGGCCGCCGATGAACGCGGATAAACGCAGATCGAAAGAATCCGCGTTTATCAGCGGCCAACGAGGTTTTTCAGACTCCTCTTACGCGTCCTCGGGGGGCTCCTCGGCCTCCGCCTCGGCGATCAGTTCTTCGTCGGAGACCTGGGCCGCGAGCGCTTCCCGCGCCCGCGCCAGAAAAGGCTTCGGCACGAATAAAATGACGCCCGCCGTCAGCGGCGGATAGTTCGCGGCTGGCCGAACATCCGTGTCCGTCGGAATGTTCTCGGCGGCGAGCAGCGCGCGCACCAGCTTGATTTCTTCCAGTTCGAAGGTGTTCAGAGGAACCCATGGGATGTCGTTCGTCGACGGCTCGACCGGCGGAGGGGCGCTCTCGATGGTGAGCCCGCGGCTCGCCAGTTCTTCGTCATAGGATGCTCGCGCAACTTCGGTAAGATCGGCGCGATCGATCTCGCGCAGCCCCTCTTCGGACAAGCCGGCGTAGTATTGCCTGAATTCGTCTGCGGGCACGTTATCATTATCTCCAATGCAGCCAGCCGAACACGGACTGAAGCGCGAGCTCGGCCTGTGGGACCTGGTCTTCACGCAGATCCTGTTCGTGGTGGGCTTGGGATGGGTGGGAGCGGCGGCCAAGCTCGGATCTTCGCACGTCACCTTCTGGTTGCTGGCCGTCGGGCTATTCTACATTCCTTCGGCGATCGTGGTGATGCACTTGAGCCGGCGCATGCCGTTTGAAGGCGGGTTGTATGAATGGGCCAGACTTGGCTTGAACGAACGCGCGGGATTCCTGGTGGGCTGGAACCTGTGGTTGTACGCGATGGTGCTGATGTCCGAGGTCGGCGTGCAGGGCGCAACCAACTTCGCTTACGCGACCGGCGTGCCGTGGATTGCCGAGAGCAAGTGGTCGATTGCGCTGGCGAGCCTGATCATTCTGGGAGTCCTGACCGCGCTCTCGACCGTCGGGCTAGGCGCCGGGAAATGGCTGCACAGCGCGGGCGGAGTCACCATGGTGGTGATTCTCACGGCCATGATCGTGCTGCCTGGAATTTATTGGCTGCGCGGGGCGCGGCCGGTGACCAAGCCGTTCGAACTGGCCATGCCGGCGTTCACGCTGATGAATCTGAATATCCTCGGCAAGATGGGGTTCGGCGCGCTGGGCGGCTTCGAATATGTGGCGATTTTCGCGGGCGAGTCGCGCGACCCGGCTCGCATCATCGGGCGCAGCGTGCTGATTGCCGCTCCGGTGATCGCGCTGCTGTTCATCCTCGGCACCGGGTCGGTTTTGTTTTTCGTGCCGATGAATTCGATCGACCTGGTGTCGCCCGTGCCGCAGACGCTGGCCATCGCCGCGAAGCCATTTGGGGTGGCCGCGCAGATCGCGGGCGCGGTGATCATGGCGGTGCTCGGGATCCGCATAGCGCAGGCGAGTATCAACTTTTCGGCGACGGCCCGGCTGCCCATGGTGGCCGGCTGGGATCACCTGCTGCCGCGCTGGTTCACCAAGTTGCATCCGGTGTACCGGACGCCGGTCAATTCGATTTTATTCGTCGGCGCGGCGACGCTGACGTGCGGCCTGGTGGGAATGACGGGCGTAGCCAGACAGGAAGCGTATCAATTATTAAACAATGCCTCGGGGATTTTCTACGCGCTCACGTACCTGGTGATGTTCGCGCTGCCGTTTGTGTTGAAGGGCGCATCGCTGTGGGTGCGGGTCACCTCCGCTTCGGGATTTCTGATGACGCTGCTGTACGT
>JBEKOZ010000223.1:0-7443 GCA_049521275.1 Bryobacteraceae bacterium
GGGCGCATTGCACGTTGCAGGACGGGTATTTCAGATTGAGAGGGCAGCGGTAGCAGTTGGCGTTGATGGCGTGGACGAAGCCGCCGGGAGCAGCTCCGCCAAGGCGCCACGTTGAGTTTCCGGTTAAGGCCATGGCGACGGCGGAGCGGCCGTGATAGCTGTGGCGCAGCGCGACTACTTCATGCGAACCGGTATAGCAGCGGGCGGTCAGGATCGCGGTTTCGTTGGCTTCGGTGCCGCTATTGGTGAAGAAACTTTTCGTCAGCTTGCCGCCGGGAGTGATTCCGGCGATGCGTTTGGCAAGCGCGGCCTGCGGCTCATTGGCGAAGACGGTGGAGACGTGCTGGAGCTTATCCATCTGCTCATGCACCTTCTTATTCACCGTTTCATTACAGTGGCCGACGCTGACCGTGACGATGCCTCCGAAGAAATCGAGGTACTTGTTGCCGTCGGCGTCGAAGACGAACTGGTCCTTGGCGTGGGTGACCACGAGCGGGTCCTTATAGTAGTGGAAGACGCCGGGGAACAGATATTGCTGGTTGGCGAGAATGATCTCATCTTTCGTCATCGTTCTTTTTATAGCACGAAGGCGCGGGTGGTGAGCTAAACACGGCGAATGTCCGCATGCTTACGCATGGCGGTTCCGTGGCGGCAGGGCTGCTGCATTGCGTTGGGCGCCACGTCGCTAGGGCGGGACACTTGATTTTGACGGATAATCGAGAGGGGAAATATGTATCTGGCTCTCAACGGGGTTCCGATCGGCGGGAATTTGTCGTGGCTGGAGTTTGCGAAGCTGGCCTCGTCGACGGGATTTGGAGGGGTCGACGTGATGCTGGGGCCGGCGATGACGGACGGCGTCCAGAAGACACGCGCAATGTTGGAGGAGCTTCATGTGCGGCCGGCTTTCGTGAGTCTGCCGGTGGAGTTTCGCAAAGACGACGCCGCGTTTCGCCAGGGCCTGCAGAAGCTGGAAGACACCGCGCCTTTTTGCGCGGCCATCGGCTGCCCGCGCATGATGACCTACATTGGCTCTTCGAGCGAAACGCCGAAGGACGAGCTGCGGCGCTTATACAAAAAGCGCTTCACGGAGTGCGCCAACATTCTGGCGCGATCCCATTGCCGGCTGGGACTCGAGTTTCTGGGGCCGCTGCATATTCGCAGGCAGTTTCCCAACGAGTTCATCTGGAAGATGAACGAGATGCTCGAATTCGCCAAGGAGTGCGGGTCGAACGTGGGGCTCACGCTGGATGCGTGGCACTGGCATCACGCCGGAGGCAGCGTGGCCGATATTATTGCCGCGGGGAAAGACCGGATTGTCGTGGTTCACTTTGACGATGCGCCCGATCTGCCCGCCGATCAGATTCGCGACAATCAGCGGCTGCTGCCTGGCGAGGGGGTTATCAATCTGACTGGTTTTCTCCAGGCGCTCGAAAAAATCGGCTACGAGGATTCGCTGAGCGTGGAAGTTTTTGGACGCGGGCTGAAGGAAATGCCGCCGCGGGAGAGCGCGAAGCTGTGTCTGGATTCGAGTGTTGCTGTGTTTAAGAAGGCGGGGGTGCCGATTCGATAGACGCTGACCGCTCCCGAAGGTCGCGGCTCTATTCGGTGTTGGGGTGTTCAAGAAGGCGGGCGTGGGGTTCGATAGGCGGAAACCGCTCCCTGCGGTCACGGTTCGGAATTCGGTGTTGCGGTGTTCAAGGAGGCGGGCTATTCCATCATGTGTTGCATCTGGGTGAAGATGAGAATCACGGCGGGGCCCAGCGTGACCAGAATCACGGAGGGGAAAATTAGGAAGAACACGGGGAAAATCAGTTTCACGCTGACCTTGCGCGCTTTTTCCTGGGCCATCTGACGAAAACGGATGCGCAGATAGCGGGCGTGGGTCTTGAGCGCCGGTCCCAGGCTGGTTCCAAAGCGATCCGTATCGATCAATAGATTGGTAAACTTGCGCAATTCCATGTCCCTGCTGCGTTCGGCGAAGTTGCGCAGAGCTTCGGCGCGGGTGGTATTGGCGCGCAATTCCAAATGAAGCTGGGTGAACTCGGAGGCGAGATCGGGATGAGTCGCGCGCAGTGCGCGGCTGGTGTCGAGAATCGCGACGTCCAGCCCCTGCCCCGCTTCGATGGCCAGGACCATCAGGTCGAGGGCAGCGGGCAGCCCGCGGCGCAACCGTTCGACGCGGCGTCGGGCGAGCCGGTCCAGAATGCGATCCGGCACGAGGAATCCAAACCCGAGTCCGCAGATCGCGGGCAGGAACATCTGCACGATATTCGCATCGGGACGGAACATGAGCGTGGCCCAAATGCCGGCGGCGCCGAGCATCAAGGCGGTGGCGGACTTGATGCCGAGAAAAATCGAGACGGCGGAGGGCCAGCGGTAACCGGCGATCATCAGCTTGAGGCGTGCCGAGTTGGCCTGCTCGGCGCCACCCGGCACGGCTTCTCCGAGGAGGCGGAAAAGATTGGCGAACGCGCCTTGAGCGCCCGGCAACGCGGGTTGGTTTATTCCGACCGGCGCAGGGATGGTGACGGCGCCTCCCTCATTGCGGGAGGGGCGCAGCACGAACACGTATCCGACCGCGCTGACCGCGGCGAGGACGAAGAGAAACAGGCCGATGAGAAGCTCCGAACTCATACCTTAATGTCCACAATTCTACGGATCACAAAGTGCGCCAGAATCAGGCAGACCACCGCCGCTGTAATCAAATTCTTTCCGTACGGATGGTTGTACAGAACCTCCATGTAGCCGGGGCTGACGTACATCATCATGGCGGCGATTACGATGGGCAGGATGGTGAGGATCAAGCCGGTGAGCTTGCCGTGCGCGGCGAGCGAACGGATTTCGCCTTGGAGAGCGATCGATTCGCGCATGTTTTCGGCCAGGGCGCTCATCACGTCGCTGAGCTTACCGCCGGTTCGCGAATGAAGCGCGACGGCGGCGATGAACAGATTCACTTCGAGCAGAGGCACGCGCTGGGCGAGGTTTTCGAGCGCGCGGTTCCAGCCGACGCCGAGGTTCGCTTCCGCCGCCGTTTTTCGCATTTCGGCCGACACCGGCGGGGCGGTTTCGCCGGCGATCATATCCATGGACGCAGAGAGCGGATAGCCGGCGCGCAGCGCGCGCGATAGGGAATCGAGAACGTCGGGGAAATGTTCGGCGAACTTTTGGAACCGCTTGTTGCGGAGGTGCAGGATGTATCCATAGGGCGCAATGGCCGCCAAAACGGCCGCCACGGCCGCAGGCACGAACCCGACGAATCGATAGAAGAGTACAAAGGCGACAGTGCCGGCCAAGGCCATGGCGATGGTGACGCGGCCGACGGACCAATCGAGGTCGGCCTGCGCAATGCGGGTCCGGAGGATCTCCATGAAGTCGAAGCGGGCGAGAAGATTGTCCCAGAAATTGATGGTCGAAAGGCGCTCCGTACGGATCAGCGGACCAGACTCGTCGGCAGCCTCGAGTTCGCCTCGCTCCGCTTCGGTTTCCTCGGCGCGGGTTTTGAGAAATGCCATCCAGGATATCGCCACGACGATCGCGGCGAGAGCGAAGGTGAGAACGAAGAAAGCGAGAATGGAGACGATCAGCATGGAGGTTCCAGAGGTCTCCTGATTAGGGATGGGTGGCGGCGTCGGCCTGCTTGGCGGAAGGCGGCGCACTCACGTTGGTCGAGGCATGGACCACCGTTCCGAGCGAAACCGGTCCGATGGGGCGCGTCTCATCGTCGAGCGGATTACGGAGCGTCAAGCGCACGCGGGCTCCCGAATCGGCAGCGGCGAGCACGTCGGCTTGCGCCGGGCCGGCCAGCAGCGTTACGGAGGGTAGAACCACGCCCTGCGAGGTTCCTTCCGGGACCGGATGGACGGCCAGAACCTGCAAATCCTCGAGCGCCGTGCGGACGGTCGTTTCCGCGCCCGACTTACCGAGCACTACCTGGACGTCGACTTTCTGTCCCGTGCGCAGCATCGCCATGACTCCGGTGGAATCGGTGACGTGGATCGAAACCGCGCGCATCCCCGTCGGAACGCCCGATCCGCCGCCGGATTTCTTAGTGGCAAGGTGGGTGTCGGAGACCAGCTCCTCCTCGCCGATGGCGTCGAAAACGGTTTTGCCGATCACCTGATCCGGAGTTTCAAAGGTACCCTTGGGCGGATGCAATCCGGGCCACTGGATGGTTTTGACGTCCGCCGCCGAAAGCACCGCACCTGAGTTCAAAGGATGCGTTGCCACCACCACGGTCTTATCGGTGCTCGTACCACTGCTGAGCTTGTTGACGAAAAGACCGTAGAAAATACCGGTGGAGGCAATGGCGACCACGAAGGCGATCCCCAGCAACTTTAGCATGTTGTTCTTCTTCATATGTCGCCCCAATCTTCCGGATAATCTCTTGTTCCTTTAACTACATCGGACGGTATCAGCGATTTCTACAGGCGTATTCAGTCCTAGAGGGCATTAAGATGAAGATATGGACAAGCTGAGGATTGGCGGACGGGAATTTGGGTCAAGATTATTCGTCGGCACAGGGAAATACCGTAGTTTTCCCGAAATGGCGCGTTGCCACGAGGCTTCCGGAGCCGAGGTCGTGACCGTGGCCGTGCGGCGCGTGAACCTGACCGATCGCTCAAAAGAGTCGCTGCTCGACCACGTCGACCGTTCCAGGTTTTTCCTCCTGCCGAATACGGCGGCCTGTTACACGGCCGACGAGGCGATCCGGACGGCGCGGCTCGGCCGCGAGGTCGGATTGTCGAACTGGGTGAAGCTCGAGGTGATCGGCGACGAGACGACTCTGTTCCCGGACAACGCAGGACTCCTCGAAGCTACGCGGGTTCTGGTGAAGGAGGGGTTCGTGGTGCTGCCCTATACCAACGACGACCTGGTGAACGCCCGGCGGCTGATCGACGCAGGAGCTTCCGCGGTGATGCCGATGGGCGCGCCGATTGGCAGCGGCCTGGGCATTCAGAATCTGACCAATCTCCGCATTCTGCGCGAGATGATCACCGAAGTTCCTTTGATCGTAGACGCCGGGGTCGGCACCGCATCGGATGCCGCGATCGCGATGGAACTCGGCTATGACGGAGTGCTCATGAACACCGCGATCGCCGCCGCGGAGGATTCGGTGCAGATGGCCGTCGCCATGAAACTTGCGGTCGAAGCCGGCCGCCACGCATTTCTTTCGGGACGAATGCCGAAGAAGCTGTACGCGTCGGCGAGCAGTCCGGCGACGGGCGTCGTGCGGTAGAGTGGCGCGTTAACTGGAGAGCATGCCCGCCGCCAGACGAGCGAATTGCAGGCACTCGCCGCTGGATCCGGCCGTCACAATCACTGCTTCCAGACGGTCGGTCTGAAACGACGCCAGATGCTCCGATCCCACCCTGGCGGCGCGAAGACTTCGGGCCGAGCCCGCCCCTATCCGAACATAGACGGAGAATTCCTGAACGCCGTTTATGTAGACAAGGTGAAGGGCAGGCTTGCCGTCGATTCCGCATATCTTGGCATGTTCCAAACGGTAGCCCGCGGGAGCCGCGGCAGCAAGATTCGACAACCCATAGCGAGCCGCCAACTTGTCGATCTCGGCTGGATCGGTTCGCCAGCGGCGCGGCTGATGGTCCATCACTTCCATGCGATGGTCCCGCGCGGCGTCGGAAAACAAGGGTGCCGGCCTAAGGCTCCGATAGGCTAGTCCAGCGGCGAACAGAAGCATTGCGGCCGTTGCAGCCACCAGGGCCCACCGCCGGGATCGCTCCCGCGCGATCCGGCTGCGGACCGACTGGTCGAGCGCCGCCGTATTGGGGAAATCGGAAGAAAGTGCGTCGCGAAGCCGGGCGTCCAAGGTAACCTGGCTCGCCATTTGGCCGGCGCAGCTCCGGCATTCGGCCAAATGCGCCTGGAACAGATCGCGCTGGGGGTCGTTCATTTCCCCCGACAAATAGAGTGGCGCCAGTTCTGCAACGTCTTTACAATTCATCCGAAATCCTCACGACCGCGCGCCGCCGCGGCGACTCCGCGTTCGCGCCCAAGCTTCTCGCGCAGCGCTTCCCTCGCGCGGCTCAACCTCGACATAATCGTCCCAATGGGCACCGATAGGATTTCCGAAACTTCACGGCAGGTGAATCCCTCCACGACGCCCAGAAGAAGGACGGTGCGATGATCCTCCGGCAACGCATCGAGTGCCTGAGCCATTTCCAGCCGTTCCAGCGTGGACGAGCTCACGCTGGGATTCTTGAACGGCGCCATATCGAGGGTGGCGCGAGTTTTTCTGGCCTGTTCATTAAACGTATTCATGAGAATCCGGTAAAGCCAAGCGAGCGCGCCGGTGCCGGTCCTGAACTGATGGAAGCTACGCCACGCCTTAAGAAGAGTTTCCTGCACCAGATCCTCCGCAGCAGGCGTGTCGCGGGTGAGGCGCAGCGCAAAGCGAAAAAGACGCGGCGACTCCGGCATCACCAGGCGCTCGAACTCATGGGGCGACTGAAACACGTTCCAGCCGCCAGTATAACGCGGCTCTAGTGCTGGAGCTCGGCAAGGGCGGCCAATACGTCCGCGCTGTGCTCATTGACCCGAGGATTGACGTTCACGTATACCTTGCGGATCACGCCTTTGGGATCGATGAGGAAGGTATTCCGTGCGGCGTAGTTCGGGTTCGTTGCCATGGCGGAGCCGTAGGCCGCAATCACCTTTTTGTCAGGATCAGCCAGCAGCCTGAAGGTCAAGCTTTCCTTGGTGCAGAACTGCTGATGTGAATCGACGTTATCCGCACTGACGCCAAGGATCACAGCCTTTTTCGCCGTATATTGATCCAGGTCGCGCTGGAAATTGTGCGCTTCGATGGTGCAGCCCTTGGTCATATCCTTCGGATAGAAGTACAGCACCACCCACTGGCCGCGAAAATCCTTCAAGCTGACCGTCTTACCTTCCTGCGACTGAAGGGTGAAATCGGGAGCTGCGCTGCCTTCGGCCGGCATGTCCGCGGCGCGGAGAACGGGCGCAAGGCACAGAATCGAGAGACTGAGAATTTGTTTCATACCCTCTAAAATGCGCCAAAACGGCAAATTCATCCATCCGGCCAAAAAATTTTCTATGAATTCCACGTCCCGGAAAGGGCCCGCTTGAAGTTACCACCGAGGATCAGCGCAATGCTTTGATTGGAGTACTTGCGCCGCACCAGGCCCTCGGTCAGGTCGTAGATTTTCTTCGAATAGTCGATTCCATCAAGGTCGTATTTGCGCGGGGACTGCGCCGGCGGATCCCGGCCGTCCAGATCGACGTCGCTGCCCACGCCGGCATGCTCCACACCCACCAGCTTGGCGATGTGGTCGACATGGTCCAACACGGTTTCGATGGTCGCGGTGGCCCCAGCACTCACAAACGCGCGCACCATGGTCACCCCCATCACGCCGCCTTTGGCCGCCATACACCGGATCGCCTCATCGGTTTTGTTCCGCGGAC
>JBEKOZ010000224.1:0-7400 GCA_049521275.1 Bryobacteraceae bacterium
GTTGCGATGATCGGCGACGCCATTCAAGGGGGGACCGGTCTGCATCCCGACCCCGTTCACTTTGTGACACGCGCCGCACTGGTTGGCCTGGTAAACCATCGCGCCCTCCACCGCGGCCTGCGGCGCGCCCACCCATGCCTTCACCCCGGCGTCGTTACGCTTGGTCACAAAATTCACCAGCCCTCGCAGCTCGGGGTTTTTCAGTTGCGTTGCCACGTTCGGCGCAGGCTGTTTGAAATGCTGCATCAGCCAGTCGATGGGCCGCGCGGACGCGGCTCGCGTCAGGTCCGGACCTGCGCCTGACTTTCCAAGGACGTGACAGCTCCCGCAATTGTCTTTTCGAAACGCTCCGATGGCGGCCAGTTGATCGGTGGGAATTTCCTGCCACGCCTCCACCTGCGCCAGGCCGGCGTCCGGATCTTCGGCGCTCGGCGGTGTAGTGGCGACGGCGCGCGCCGTCAGAGCGCTCCATCCCAGGACGGCCAAAACGATCAGCGCGATGGCGCCGGTCCGCTCGCGCAGCCGCACCACTTTCCCGCGATCGATGAACGGCGCAAGAAACAGCGCCAGGATCGCCAGCGTCGGCAGGATCACCGCTCCCACGATTTCGAGCGGCCCCTGGAAAGCCTTCAGCATTTGAAAGAGGAACAGAAAATACCATTCCGGGCGCGGAATGTAGCTGGTGTCCGTCGGGTCGGCCACGTGGCCCAGGGGAACGCGTACCGCGATCGCCATGATCACCAAAATCGCGAACCATGCGAATGTCGCCACCGTATCCTTGAACACCTGCTCAGGATAAAATTTCTTCTTCGGCAGCGCCGCGTCGGTAAGCGTCGGCGTGACTCCGTGACGTCGCACCAGGTATACGTGAATCGCGATCAGCAGGAACGTGAGCGGCGGCAGCAGCAGCACGTGCGCCGCGTAGAAGCGCGCGAACGTCACCGCGCCGATCGATCCTCCGTCGCTGCCCAGCAAGCGCAGAACGTAAGGGCCCGCGCCAGGAGGGAGCGCCGCGATCTGCGTGGTCACCACGGTGCCCCAGTACGCGCGATTGTCCCACGGCAGCAGGTATCCGGTCAGTCCATACGCCAGCGTAACCAGCAGTAAAACCGCGCCCACCATCCACGTCGCTTCGCGCGGTTTTTTATAAGCGCCCCACACAAACACCTGCATCATGTGCAGCACCACGACGATGATCATCAGGCTGGCGCCCCAGTGATGCAGGCCGCGGATGATCTGGCCGGCCGTCAGCTCCGTCACGATGTAGCGCAGGCTGTTGTAGGCTTCGCCCGGAGTCGGCGCGTAGTTCGCCGCCAGCAGAATTCCCGTGAATACCTGCGTTAGAAACGCGAACAGAGCCACGCTTCCCAACACCTGGTGCCATCCCGCGGACGCAGGCACGTCTTCATATAGAAAGTGCTTGATGCCGGATTCGATGCCGGTGCGATGCTCCAGCCAGTCGATCACGCTGCGCAGTATTCTCATGCCTTCTGAATCTCGGAGCCGATCAGAATTTTCCCTTGATCGATTTTCGTTACATAACGATCGAGCGGCCGCGGAGCGGGACCGCTAAGCACCTTCCCGTCGATCGAAAAAGTCGACGTGTGGCAGGGGCACAGAAAATTGTGCTCCTTTTCATCCCAGTGATAGGCGCAGCCCAGGTGCGTGCATTGCGGTGTGAACGCGACCACGTTCTGATCGTCCTTGCGGACCACCCACGCCGTCGATTTTTCGTTCAACACGCGCCATCCGTCCACGCGTGTGCGGCGGAATACGACCTCTTCCGGCTTGCCGACGGTCAATTGCGTGAGATCGGCGGCGGGAACAAAGTCCGATTGTTTCTGGGATCGCGGCTTGAACAGCAGGTAGGCGGCGGCCGGAGCTGCCAGCGCGGCGGTCATCAACCCGCCCAGCCCGGCGATCGCGGCCGAATAGAAGGATCTACGTGTCGTGCTTTCCATGCGATTTTCCAGTATATGCGCAGAAGGCTCCGCCGCGCGCGGCGTTCGCCTGACTTTTACAGACTGTTTACTCTGTGACCGGCGGCCGCCGTCGATGCCAGTCGGTGTGGCTCTGGAACGCTTTGCCGATCGCGATCAATTGGTTTTCGTAGAATGGCCGCCCAACTACCGAAATCGCAATCGGCAATCCGCCGGCGAACCCGCAGGGCAGGGAGATGGCCGGCAGGCCCGCCAGATTGCCGGCCGGAATCAGTCCGTTCAGGCCGCGCGATTTTGGTTGGGCCGCCGGCGCGCTTCCCGCGTCCAAAGCGTCTGTGATTTTCGACGCGGTCGTGGCGCGCGTCGGCGCGAGCAGAAAATCGACGTTGAAGAACAAGTCTCGAAACGCCTCCTGCGCCAGCGCTCGCACGCGCATGGCGCGCAGATACTCTGTCGCGGGAATCTCCAGGCCGGCCTTCAAACCCTGCGCCTGCCTGTGATCCGCCAGCTCGTCGACTTTGCCGCTGCGGATCAGCTCCTCGAAAATCGATCCTGCCTCGGCGCCGATGATCGTGCTCACCAGCGCCCCGTACGGAAAATCGGGGATCTCCACTTCCTTGGTGCTCATGCCCAGCGACTTCACCACCTTCAATGCTTCCTGGAGCTCGCCGCGCACCGCGGGGTCGGACTCGTCGAAATCGATCGGCGCGTAGCCGATCGTAATTTCTTCCGGCTTGCGCGCGAACTGCGGCGCGTAGTGGAACGGTTTTCCAGCCGAGCCCGGATCTCCAGAATCGGCGCCCGCGATCACGCTCAGCACCAGCGCGCAGTCTTCGGCGGAACGGCACATCGGACCGATTTTATCCAGCGTCCAGGAGAGAGCCATAGCCCCGCGCCGGCTGACCAGTCCGTAGGTGGGCCGCAGTCCCGTGATGCCGCAGTAAGCGCTCGGCGTCAGGATTGAGCCCGATGTTTCGGATCCGATCGAGAACGCGACCAATCCCGCGGCCGTCGCTGACCCTGGACCGCTCGACGATCCGCCGCTCCACCTCGCGCGATCCCATGGATTCAAGCCCGGTCCCGTGATCGACGCCGAGGGGAAACGATAGCCGCCCCCGCCCGCGAGCTCCACCATCGACAATTTGCCGATCAGCACCGCGCCCGCCTTGTCTAGCAGCTCGATCACCTGCGCGTCTTCGTCGAACACCTGGGTCGCGTACGGCTTTGCGCCCCACGCGGTCACCTTGCCCTTCACCGCGAGCAGGTCCTTCGCGCCATATGGGACGCCTTGCAACGGGCTGCGAACGCGGTCCAGCTTGAAATCGTGATCGACCTCCTTAGCCTTGCGCAGAGCCCTGTCGCGCAGCGATAGCGCCAGGGCGTTATACTGCGGGCCCAGTTTCTCCAGACGATTGCAGAACGCGCCCGTCAGCTCGACCGTCGAAAATTCCTTCTTGCGCAGCGCGGCCGAGATCTCTGAGATGGTCCCAAAAAAAATGTCGTCGGTAAAGTTGAACTTCGCCATCGGTCAGGCCTTGAAGTGGAACGCCGGCTCCGTAGCCATCGGCAATTTCACTTGGGCTATTTGCTGG
Source organism: Bryobacteraceae bacterium (assembly GCA_049521275.1). Lineage (GTDB taxonomy): Bacteria > Acidobacteriota > Terriglobia > Bryobacterales > Bryobacteraceae > Palsa-187. The sequence continues at coordinate 3,533 of JBEKOZ010000224.1, forward strand.
GCATTCGTCCGCATCAGCTCGCGCGCCGCCTCCAGGTCCGCGTTCCCCGGCGCCGCCGTTCGCGCAACAGTCTGAGCAACCCCCGCCTTCCGGGCGACGGCCGCTCCGGCCAGCATGCGCGCTAATGATCTTCTTGTAACCGCCATGACGCCATTATCATTCACCCGCCGCGCCGTGCGCTTCGAGCGCTTCCAGCGCAGCCTTCTCCATCACCGCGCGCGGAGCGTTTTCACCCGTCCATATTTCGAACTGCCGCGACGCCTGTTCGAGAAACATCTCCAGCCCGCGAATCACCACCGCCCCCTGATCCTTCGCCATCCGCACCAGCATCGTGTCCAGCGGATTGTACACCATGTCGAACACCAGCTTCGCGGGAATCTTCGCGTCGAAAAATGATTGCTCCACCTTAGGAAACATTCCCAGCGGCGTCGAATGCACCAGCACATCGAACATGCGCAAGCTCGCCTGCTCCCGCGTCAGCGGCTCCGCGTCGCACGTCTTGGCCAGCGCCCGCACCCGGTCGATATTCCGCCCCGTGATCGCCAGCTTCGCACCCGCGGCCTTCAATGCGAATGCCGCGCCACGCCCCGCGCCTCCGTTGCCCGCCAATAGCACCGACGATTTTCCCAACCGCACGTGCTGCTCCAGCGGACGGATCACCCCGTCCGCATCCGTATTTGTGCCGCGCCATTTCCCCGCCTTGCGCCACACCGTGTTCACCGCGCCGATGCGCCGCGCCAGCGGATCCACCAGGTCCAGATAGCGCAGGATTTTCTGCTTGTGCGGAATCGTCACGCTGAATCCCGCCAACGGCAGCTTCGCCGCCAGCGCGAAAAAATCCTTGAGCTGCGCCGGCCTCACCAGAAACGGAAGGTACACCGCGTCCGCCCGCCGCGCCTGAAACGCCCGATTGTGCACCGCCGGCGAGATCGAATGCCGCACCGGATCCGCCACCACTCCGTAAATCCGGGCATCGCGCGTGAATCTTTCGACGCGATAAAGATGCCGCAGTTGATGCGCGCTCACCTGCCCCGACGCCGTTCCTGCCGCCGAATTCGGCGCCGCGTAAGTGAACAGCCCGCCGGCCGCGGGCGAAAGGACCCGCGTCGGAAACCCGGTCTCGCCCATCGCCAGCAGGATCGTCGGCGTCTTCGCGTACGCTTTCGCGAGGCCCAGCACGCGCGCGTTATCCGACGGCTTCTTCGCCGTCGTCACGATCTTGTACGCGTCCGCCCCGATCCGCAGCATGCGCCGCATCACCGCGTCCAGCGGCGGCGTCCCTCCGTAGTTGTGATACGAAATCACCAGCCGCGCGCGGGACCGCAGCGCCTCCAGCTTGGCCGCGCAATTCTCCGCGCTCTCGATCTCGATATCCACCGCCTGCGCCCCGCCCTCGATCGCCGCATCCAGAATCTTTATCTGCTGCTCGATGCTGCCGTTGAAGTGGCCCTGATTCTGATGCCGCCGGCAGGTGGCCAGCACCGTGCAATCGGCATTCCGCGTCAGAAATTTGCGCATCGCGGCGATGCCCTGTTCCGGGAACGGCAGATAATCCAGCCGGAATTCGAAGAAACGCTCGCCCGCATTATATTCCTCGCGCGCGTGCGCTAGCAGCGATTCAATCTCGGCGAATCCGAGAGCAATGCATATGCGAGGGAGTGCGGCCCGCCGCGTCATGAAGCCTGCTCAGGATACCACGGGAGTTGCGATTCACACATCCATTTCGTAAGCGTGTTTTAACCATTTCTCCACTTCCTTGTCGATCTCGCCCGCCGACGTGACCGGAATGCGATGCGTAATGCGATCGCCTTTCTCGAAACCGCCGGTTGAAACCAGTTTCCCCACAGGCTTCCTGTCCTTCAAAGCAAATCCAATGTCGACGCGCGTCGCCGACGCCGGCTTCACCTGCGCGAAAACATGCGTGCGATAAAACGGCACGATGGTCTTGCACGGCGATACGCGCACGTCCTTGCCCAATCCGAACGCCAGCGCCAGCATGTGATCGTAAATCGGCCGCAGTCCGGCCTTCTTCCCCGCGAACATCTCCTCCACCATCGCGTCCGGATCGTAAGCGGCCGCACTGCCGCCCCCATCGGCGCGCTTGGCGATCCACAGCGCGTAATTCGTCGTAATGCCGTGCGCCTCTTTCAGCCAGGCAATCCGTTCCCTCTCCGTCGGCGGGCCGGATTTCTTAAGGATGCGAACCCACTCCTCGAGCGTGCGCCCCGTGCGCTCCTTGAGAATCCTCACCCCGGACTCTTCCATAGCGAACCCCGGATGCAGCGCATACACCGAATTTTTTCGCATGGAGTCATAATAGGCGATTATGACCCTCAAGAGCGCCGCATTCCTGGCCCTGATCGGAACCATCCTGACGACCATTCTACTGGTCTACAACTTCGTCTTCGCCGTGCTCAACGTGATTCGCGGCCTGATCCCGCTAGACACGCTCCTGACGTCGTTGATCTACGCCTTCGCCAGCGTGACGTTAGCCGTGTTCTTCTACGTCTTCCACAAACGGAGTTGATAGAATCCCAATGGGAGCCAATCTTGCCCGGTGGTAGGCGCGGTCTTCAAAACCGTTGAACGGTCCTTTGGATTGTTGGTCGATTCGACTTCGACTGGTTCCCGCCAATGAATGTCTTATCTGCGTTCATCCGCGTTCATCAGCGGCCATACTTCTTTTCCTACTCGTATCTAAGCGCCTCAATCGGATCGATCCGCGCCGCCTTCATCGCCGGATAAATCCCGAACACCACCCCCACCGCCACCGAGACGGAAAACGCGATAATCACCGACGCCGGCGTGACGATCGTCTTCCACTCCGCCGTGTGCGCAATCAGCCACGAGAGTCCCAATCCGAAGCCGATCCCCGCAATCCCTCCGCCTACTGAAATCAGCACACTCTCCGACAGGAACTGCCGCACGATGTCTCCGCGCCGCGCTCCCGTCGCTCGCCGGATGCCGATTTCCCTAGTCCGCTCCATCACCGTCGCCAGCACGATGTTCATGATCCCAATGCCGCCCACCAGCAGGGAAATCGCCGCGATCGCCACCATCACGTAGGTGAAAATCGTCTGCGTCTTCTGTTGTTGCGCCAGCAGCGCCGCCGGAATCGTGACCGTGAAATCCTCCACGCCGCGATGCGTGGAGCTCAGAATCGCCGTCACCACCTCCGCCGCCTTCACGCTGTCCGCGCCCGGTTTCAAGCGCATATCGATGCCGTCGATCTCGTCCTTCATGTATGAGCTCAGATCCCAGAAGCGGTACTGAAACGTGTTGAGCGGGATGTAGATCAACTGGTTGCGGTCGTCATTCTGTCCGCCCGCTCCTTCAGAAACCTGCGGCGTCAGCACGCCCACCACCTGGAGCCACGTGTCGTTCACCTTGATATATTTCCCCGTCGCGCCCGGACCGTAACCCAGCATCGACGATTTCACCCGATCCCCCATCACGCACACCGGCGCGCTCTCCAGATTCTCGCGCTCCGTAAAAAACCGGCCCTCCGCCACGCGCAGGTTGTGAATCGTCGCATAGGATGGCCGCACGCCATCCATATAAGGAGTCGCCTGCAACGGCTTCGGCAGCACTCGGGAAGGATGCAGCGTGCGCCGCGGCGATAGCAATTCGAGCGAATCGATGTTCGCCTCCAGAATCCGCACATCACGCTCGGTGAGCCCGGGCGACGCGCGCCGCCGCTGCTGCATCTCCTCCGGGCTCGCCGATGGAATCGATTCCACCAGCACGTTGCGGACGCCCAGGCGCTCGATAAAGCTCAGCGATTCCTCGCGCGCCCCCGCTCCAATCGCCAGCATCCCGATCACGGACCCGACCCCGAATACAATTCCCAGCGCAGTCAGCACCGTCC
>JBEKOZ010000225.1:0-8206 GCA_049521275.1 Bryobacteraceae bacterium
GTGATGAAGCGACTCTCCTCAGACGAGTGGTCAGGGTCCGGCATTGTGCGTGAGAGAAGATCCGCGAAGATTGTCGCCGCCTCCTCGAATGTGATGCCGTGCTTGAGCCGATTTGCAGTAGCCTTCTCTGGCGTCCATTCGAATAGTAAGCGATTCACGCGGCGCTAAGCCGAATCTCGCCACCACGAGGAATTGATCGGCAGGTCCAGAACCTTAAAGTTACCGTCCAAGAAGTTTCCGTGCAGATCGGCGGTCAGGCGAATTGCCGCCCTGCGACCGTCTTCTAGGATGAGATCCAGAGGGCGGTCTTCCATCATTGCAAAGGCAGCGCCAAACCTGGGCAGATTCTCGAACTTGCCGTCGATGCGCTTCGACGTGGGACAGTCTCCGTCACAGTCCTGAAAGAGTCGAATCACGCACCGCAGACTCCCACCCGATCACTCAGGACTAACCGACAGGCACCGCTAAACAGTTCAATTACGTCCGCATTCTTCGCTAACAACATTGTCCCCCTCAGCTACACCCGCTCGTCCCTCCGCAATTCTCGCACTTGTAGCACGACCCGTTCCGGGTCATTAGGCCTCCGCACTCGGAACACGTCGGGGCATCCGTTACGGAAAACAACAGCGGCTGCTGCGGGTCTTCTTCCGTCACCCGCAATTTTGGAGCGTCCCCCGCTTCTCCCACTGCGTACTCCGGACCCAGGAATTTCGCGCCCAGCCAGCGGAAAATGTAATCCATGATGGACTTCGCGTAGGGCACCTGGGGATTGCCGGTCCATCCGCTCGGCTCAAAACGCACGTGGCTGAATTTGTCGACGAAAAATTTCAGCGGCACGCCGTATTGCAGCGCGTAGCTGATCGCCGTCGCGAAGCTGTCCATCAGGCCTGAAATCGTCGAGCCTTCCTTGGCCATCGAAATGAAAAATGAAGACCTCACCCGGAGTGCCGTCTTCATACATGCCCACCGTGATGTAGCCTTCATGGCCGCCGATTGAAAATTTATGGGTGATCGATTGCCGCTCCAGAGGCAGCTTGCGCCGGACCGGTTGATAGACGATCTTTTCTTTGATCTCCACTTGCGCCGGACCGTTGGCCGCTTTCGCGCCTTTCGCGGTGCCGGAACTCAAGGGCTGCACGCGCTTCGAATTGTCGCGGTAAATCGCGACCGCCTTCAGACCCAGGCGCCAGCTCTCGGTGTAGGCATCCATGATGTCCTCCACCGTCGATTCTTCCGGCATGTTGATGGTCTTCGAGATTGCGCCCGAAATAAACGGCTGCACCGCGGCCATCATGCGCACATGACCCATGTAGGCGATCGACCGCGTGCCGTTCTGCGGACGGAAACTGCAATCGAACACCGGCAGATGCTCCGGCTTCAATTGAGGAGCGCCTTCAATGGTGCCCGAGGAATCGATGTGATCGACAATCGCGTTCATCTGATCGGTCGAGTAGCCCAGCTTCAGGAGCGCCTCGGGAACCGTGTTGTTGACGATCTTGATTACTCCGCCGCCCACCAGCTTTTTGTACTTTACAAGAGCCAGATCCGGCTCAATACCGGTGGTGTCGCAATCCATCATGAAGCCGATGGTGCCCGTCGGAGCCAGGACCGTGGTCTGCGCGTTGCGGAATCCCGCCACGCGGCCCAGCTCGTACGCCTGCTCCCAACAGTGCCGGGCATTTTCGTAGAGGGCCTGTGGCACCTTCCGGCTATCGAGCCGCGCCGTCGCGTCGCGATGCATGCGGATCACTTCGAGGAAAGGCTCCTCGTTCAGCGCGTAGCCTTCGCACGGACCGGTCGAGCCTTCCGCAACCCGCGCGCTGGTCAAATACGCCTGGCCGCACATGATCGCCGTCAGCGCCGCCGCCCAATCCCGGCCATGATCGCTGTCGTAGGCGATGCCCATCGACATCAGCAGCGCGCCCAGATTCGCGTAGCCCAGTCCCAGCGGCCGGAAATCATGCGAGTTCTTCGCGATCTTGTCGGTCGGATAGGCAGCGTTGTCGACCAGGATTTCCTGCGCGATGGTCACGGTGTCCACCGCGTGGCGATACGCCTCCACGTCGTACTGCCCGTCCGTGCCCACGAACTTCATCAGGTTCAGCGACGCCAGGTTGCACGCCGAATCGTCCAGGAACATGTATTCCGAGCAGGGATTCGACGCATTGATCCGCGCCGTGTTCTTCGAGGTGTGCCAGCGGTTGACGGTGGTGTCGAACTGCATGCCGGGATCGCCGCACTGGTGCGTGGCTTCGGCGATCTGGCGCATCAGGTCCCGGGCCTTGAAGCGCTTCACGGGCTGGCCGGCCAGACGCGAACGCGTCCACCAGTCGCCGTCGCTCTGCACCGCTTCCATGAATTCATCGGTCGCGCGGACGCTGTTGTTCGCGTTCTGGAAGAAGATCGACCCGTACGCATCGCCGTCGAGCGACGAATCGTAGCCCGCGTCGATCAGCGTGTGCGCCTTCTTCTCTTCCTTGGCCTTGCACCATACGAACTTTTCGATGTCCGGATGATCCGCGTTGAGGATCACCATCTTCGCCGCGCGGCGCGTCTTGCCGCCGCTCTTGATCACGCCGGCAAAGGCGTCAAAACCCTTCATGAAGCTCAGGGGTCCGGAAGCACGTCCGCCGCTCGAGAGCAGGCCGTCTTCTTCGCGCAAGGTGGACAGGTTGGTGCCGGTGCCGCTGCCCCATTTGAACAGCATGCCTTCGGTCTTGGCCAGGTCCAGAATTCCTTCGAGCGTGTCGCCCACGGAATTAATGAAGCAGGCCGAGCACTGCGGCCGCATCTCGCCCTGTTCCAGCTTTTTGATCGCGCCCGACGCTTCGTCGTAATACCAGCCGTAGCCGCGCGGCTCCTTCACGCCGACGTTGAACCATACGGGGGAGTTGAAGCACGCCTTCTGCGTCAGCATCAGGTGCGCCAGATCGCTGCGGAAATTTTCAGTGTCCTCAGGGGTGCGGAAATAACCCTGCGCGCCGCCCCATTGGGCGATGGTATCGACTACGCGGCCGACCAACTGGCGCACGCTGGTTTCGCGTTCGGGCGACCCGATCTTGCCGTAGAAATACTTGCTGACCACGATATTCGTCGCGGTCTGCGACCAGTCGACGGGGACTTCGACATCGCGCTGCTCGAAAATCACCGCGCCTTTATCGTTGCCGATCGACGCCGTGCGAAGGTCCCACTTGGTGTCCTCATAAGGGGTCTTTCCCGGCTCCAGACGGGCCGTGAAATAGCGTGGAAACTCCACTCCAACTCTCTCCGCAACCGGAACCGGCCGGCGGGCATCTTTTAACTTCATAGCAACACCTAAACCTAATTGTCCCATGCTTCCGTCCCTTTTAATATGATGGTCTCGTCCAGCGCTGTTGGCAATCATGCCGCAACATATAGTACTTCGTCAAGAACTATATCTATATGCGGGACAAGCTGTTACGAACGTGTGTCAAGTACCAGGCAAAAGGCCCCTATATTGATGGACAAGCGGATATTGTTATGGTAACATGAGTTACGGGTATGAGAATCAGCCACTTACGAACGCTTGAGGCGGAAAGTATCCACATCTTCCGGGAGGTCGCGGCGGAATTCCAGCGCCCGGTGATGTTGTATTCGGTTGGAAAAGACTCGTCCGTGATGCTGCGTCTGGCCCAGAAAGCGTTTTACCCCGGGCCGATTCCGTTTCCCCTGCTGCACATCGATACCACGTATAAGTTTCGTGAAATGATTGAGTTCCGGGATCGGCAGGCCGCCACGCTCGGGGTGAAGCTGATCGTCCATTCGAACACCAAGGCGCTCGAGGCGGGAGCGAACCCGTTCCGTCTTGGAACGGAACGCTGCTGCGGTCTTTTGAAAACACAAGCGCTGCTTGACGCTCTCCGCGCCGGCGGATTTGACGCGGCTTTCGGAGGGGCGCGCCGCGATGAAGAGAAATCCCGCGCCAAGGAGCGCATTTTTTCATTCCGCGACTCTTTTGGCCAATGGGATCCCAAGAATCAGCGGCCCGAACTGTGGAATCTTTTTTCCAGCCGCTTGAACCCCGGCGAAAGCATCCGCGTTTTTCCGCTTTCGAACTGGACGGAGATGGACGTGTGGCAGTACATCCATCTGGAAGATATTCCGATCGTTCCTCTTTATTACGCCAAGGAGCGGCGGATGCTGGTGCAAGGAAACACGCTGACGCTGCCGGAGCTTGATTTCGTCCCGCAAGGCCCGATGGAGATGGTGCGGTGCCGCATGCGATCGCTGGGCTGTTCGCCCTGCACGGGCGCGATCCGCTCCGATGCCGATACGGTTCCGAAGATCATCGCCGAACTGGTGGGAGTACGGTATTCGGAGCGTGAAAACCGGGTGATCGATCATGACCGGGAAGGCTCCATGGAAATCAAGAAGCGCGAAGGGTATTTTTAAGTGGTGTACTTTAAATGATCGCCCTCGAACAACAATTCGATATCGAAGCGTTTCTGGCTTCGGAGCTGTCGAAGGACATGCTGCGCCTGGCGACGGCGGGCAGCGTCGACGACGGCAAGAGCACGCTCATCGGCCGCCTGCTGCACGACGCGCGCGGAGCCTATGAAGACCAACTGAAATCCGTGCGCCGCGCCGATGGCGTCATCGATTTCGCACTGCTTACCGACGGGCTGCGCGCGGAGCGCGAGCAGGGGATCACGATCGATGTCGCGTATCGCTACTTCGCGACGCCGAAGCGGAAATTCATTCTGGCCGATACGCCGGGCCATGTGCAGTATACACGCAACATGGCGACCGGCGCCTCGACGGCGGATCTGGCCATCATATTAGTAGACGCCAAGCGGGGTTTGACCGATCAATCCCGCCGTCATGCGTCGATTGCGGCGCTGCTGGGGATTCGCCATTTTGTGATCGCGGTTAACAAAATGGACCTGGTTCAGTTCGAACAAGGCGTCTTCCACGACGTGTTTGCGCAGTTTAAGCCCTTTTTAGACTCGTTAGGCGTGGTCGAACCGTACTTTCTGCCCATGAGCGCGCTGCTCGGCGACAACGTCGTCGAAAGAAGCGCGCATATGCCGTGGTTTGCCGGCGCTCCGCTGTTGGAGCATCTGGAGAGCATCGAGATCGAAACGCTTGTGGATGCGCCGTTCAGGATGCCGGTCCAGCGCGCGGTGCGACCCGGGGAGGCTTTTCGGGGCTATGCCGGGCAAATCGCTTCGGGCGTGATCCGGCCTGGGGATGAGGTCCTGGCGCTGCCGTCGGGACGGCGCAGCAGGGTGCAGCGGATCGTGACCTACGACGGCAATCTGGAGATCGCGCATGCTCCTCTTTCGGTTACCCTTACTCTCGAGGATGAGCTGGATATCAGCCGCGGGGATCTGCTTGCCGGTGGCGTCGAGCCGCGGATGGCGCGAGCGATTGACGCGACCATCGTGTGGTTCGAGCAAACGCCGCTCGATCCGTCGAAGGAGTATCTGCTCAAGCACACTACGCAGACAATTCGGGCTCGGGTGGAGACCGGTGCGGCGCTCACCATGAACGACATCGGGGAGGCGCGGATCGAGCTCGCGCAGCCGATATTTTTTGATGCGTACGCAGCGAATCGCGCCACGGGCAGTTTTATTCTCATCGACCGCGACACCAATGCGACGGCTGCCGCCGGAATGATCAAGTGATCGAGACCCTGGATCTTTCGAACGCCTGCATCACCTGTAGTTTTCAGGCGGAAGATGTGGTGGTGCTGCACCAGGTGATCGAGCGGCGGCGCGATATTCCGGTGCTGTTTCTCGAAACCGGGTATCATTTCCCGGAGACGCTGGCTTATCGCGACGCGATGGCGGCGCGGTGGAATCTTAACTTGCAGAACCTGAGCGCGAAGCAGAGTGTCGCCGAGCAGGAGGCGCAGTTCGGCATTCTCAATCAGACGGCTCCGGACCGGTGCTGTGGATTTCGCAAGGTGACGCCGCTGTTTGAAGGCCTGGCGCCGTACGATACCTGGATCACGGGTTTGCGCCGGGAGCAGTCGCCGACGCGCGCGAACCTTCAAGTGATTGAAGCGTTCAAACTTCCTGGCGGCAAAGAACTGAAAAAAGTGAGTCCGCTGGCGATGTGGACCAATCGGGAGGTCTGGAAGTATCTGGAGATCCATGATATCCCGGCGCTTTCGCTGTACGATAAGGGCTACACCAGTATCGGCTGCGCGCCTTGCACCGAACTGCCGTTCGACCCGGAAAATGCGCGCTCGGGCCGCTGGCATGGGAAAAAGCTCGAGTGTGGGATTCATATACAAGCCGAATCGTGACAGAGGTCCTACTCGGTTTCGTCATTTCCGTGGCGATTGCGCTGACCGGCGTCGGCGCGGGATCGCTGACCACTCCTCTCCTGATCCTTCTCCTGGGATTGCCTGCGGCGGAGTGCGTGGGCACTTCGCTGATTTTCGGCGCGGTGGTGAAGCTCATCACCGCGCCACTTTACTGGGCTCGGGGACAGGTGAACTGGCGCGCGCTGGCGTACCTGCTGGCGACGGGATTGCCCGGCGTGCTGGCGGGGTCGCTGGTGTTGCATGGAGTCAGGACCGGGGTGATGATGGCGATCATTGGCTTCACCATCATGAGCATCGCGCTGCTCAACTTATTCAAGTTTTCGAGCGGTCCGCGGGCGGACCGGTCGAAGTGGCTGGCGCTGGCGGGGTTGCCGATCGGCGCGGAGGTCGGATTCTCGTCGGCCGGATCGGGAGCGCTGGGGGCGCTGGCGCTGCTGAGCCTGACGCCGTTGAGCTCGGCTGAAGTGGTGGGGACGGATTTGTGTTTCGGGCTGGCGCTGTCGCTGGTGGGGGGCGGCATTCACGCGGCGCTTGGGAGCTTCAACGGCGCGGTGATCGTGAAGCTGCTGATCGGCGGGATTCCCGGCGCGATTACCGGATCGGTGCTGGCGTCGAGGGTGCCGTCGCAGAAATTGCGTTACGCGTTGTCGCTGGCGATGGTGGTGCTGGGGGCGCAGATTTGCTGGAAAGGGCTGGTGTCGCGGTAGCGCGAAGCGGGAGCGGTCTTGATAAAGTACAACTATGTGCCGCAGCATTAAAGTCCTGAGGAGCCTGGAACCGGCGGCGACGCCTGCCGATGTCTCCGCCGCCGCGCTCCAGTTCGTGCGCAAAGTCAGCGGTTACCGTAAGCCCTCCCGCGCCAATGAACAGGTTTTCAACCGGGCGATTGTCGAGATTGCGGGCTCCGTCGAGAAATTGCTTGCGGAGCTAGGCTCGCCGGCTGTTCAGCAAGGTAAAGCTGCCGATCAGAGCCAGCACCGCGCCGGCGATCAGCCATAGCCAGTTATGGAAATCGTGGGGGCCGTCGAAGCTCACGGCGGGAGAGAGAAACACTCCCTTCACCAGCATCCCTAAAACATAAATCGACCACAGAGGCAGTAGGAATTGAAGCCTGCCGGTAAGGGCGAGAAGCACGCTGACGAGGCCCGCGATGCCCAATCCGACCAGCCAGTGGTTTAGCTGGACGCCTTGCCAGGGAAGCGTTTCGAGCTTGATGCTTTGCCCGCCGGAGAGCATCGCCACGCCTCCCAACGCCAGCAGCGATAACGACAGAATGGCGTGAAAGAAGTAACAAAAGACGCGCAGCAGCCAGGCGATCGCTCTCATGTAACCAGACATTGTAGCTCAGGGCGGGGCAGCCGGTTTCGCCGGCCAGCCCGCACTGGACCACGGCCAGCACTCCGCCGAGCAAACCAGCCCGGCAGAGACCGCATTCTGCTCGATATAAGCGATGGTCCGCTCGATTTGCGCCGAACTCCGCAGGTAGTGATCGTAAGATTCGTCCTGCCAAAACGGCTGCCCCGTCCGGCCGAGTATCCGGTTTGCGCTCCTGGCCGTCGATCCTTTTAGCCATCTCATCAACACAGGAACTGGTACCCGAGGGAGAATCAACAAGTGCACGTGATTCGGCATCGCCACCCAGGCGCCAAGATGATAGAAGTGCCTCTCGCCATCTCCGATCAGAATGGCGCTAGCGACGAGATCCGCAATCCGGGAATCCTTCAGCCAAAGTGGCCCCGAGGTGCGCCGGTCCAAGACGCGATCGCCGGCGGCGAAAGCATGGCCTGGCGAAGCATGTTCAGTCGAATTCGCCTCAGTGGGCAAGGACCCCCATAGGCGCCATGTCATGAAGAGATGCGCGCCGTCTGGATGGAAATGCGGCAGTCTCCTTCGATAGTCCGTCATGGTGAA
>JBEKOZ010000226.1:0-9476 GCA_049521275.1 Bryobacteraceae bacterium
CAGCTGGCGTTTATCCGCGTTTACTCGGGCAAGTTGTCGGCGAGCGAATCGATTTATAACGTCGCCAAGGGGCGCAAGGAACGCATCGGCCGTCTGGTCAAGATGCACGCCAACAAGCGCGAAGATATTACGGAAGTGCTGGCGGGCGACATCGCGGCGGCGGTGGGTTTGAAGAACGTCTCGACCGGGGATACGATCTGCGATGAGAAGCATCCGGTGATTCTGGAAGCGATCGATTTCCCGACGCCGGTGATTCAGCTGGCGATCGAGCCCAAGACGAAAGACGATCAGCAGAAGCTGGGCATGGCGATCGCGAAACTGGTGCAGGAAGATCCGACGTTGAAAGTTTCGACCGATCCGGACACCGGGCAGACGATTCTGGCCGGGATGGGCGAGCTGCATCTGGAGATTATCGTCGACCGCATGCAGCGCGAATTCGACGTAGGCGCGAACGTCGGCAAGCCGCAGGTGGCTTACCGGGAGACGATTCGCAACACGGCCGAGGCCGATTACACGCACAAGAAGCAGACCGGTGGCAAGGGTCAGTATGCGCGCGTGAAGCTGCGCGTGGAGCCGCTCCCGGGTGGCGACTTTGAGTTCGTCAATGAAGTGACCGGCGGAAATATTCCGAAGGAATTCATTTCGGCGGTGGAAAAAGGCGTGGTCGAATCGCTGGAACACGGGATCATGGCCGGCTATCCGATGTCCGATGTGCGCGTGGTGGTTTTCGACGGCGACTATCACGACGTCGATTCGTCCGAAATGGCGTTCAAGATTTGCAGTTCGATTTGCGCGAAGGAAGCTTTGCGCAAAGCCAAGCCGGTATTGCTGGAGCCGGTGATGCGGGTCGAGGTGGTGGTGCCGGACGAATACATGGGTCCGGTGAACGGCGACCTGATTTCGAGGCGCGGGCGTCTCGAAGGCACGGAGATTCTGGGGTCTACGCACATCATCAAGGCGCTGGTTCCTCTGTCGACGATGTTCGGTTATGCGACGGAGCTGCGCAGCCGCACGCAGGGGCGCGGCGCGTTTACGATGCACTTCGGGCAGTACGAGGAAGTGCCGAAGAGTACGTCCGACGAGATCATGAAACGAAATAATCCCGCGGCTTAGCGCGGGGAAACGGGAGAAGAGCATGGCGAAGGAAAAATTTGATCGTAGTAAGCCGCATGTGAACGTGGGGACCATTGGTCACATCGATCACGGCAAGACGACGCTGACGGCGGCGATCACCAAGACGCTTTCCAAGCACAATCCGAAGAATAAGTTCCGGAGCTTCGATTCGATCGATAATGCGCCGGAAGAGAAAGCTCGCGGGATCACGATTGCCGCGGCGCACGTGGAATACGAGACGGCCAACCGGCATTATGCGCACGTGGATTGCCCGGGTCACGCCGATTACATCAAGAACATGATCACGGGCGCGGCGCAGATGGATGGCGCGATTCTCGTGGTCGCGGCGACCGATGGTCCGATGCCGCAGACGCGCGAACATATTCTTCTCGCGCGGCAGGTGGGCGTGCCGTACATTGTGGTCGCGTTGAATAAAGTCGACATGGTGGACGATCCGGAGCTGCTCGAGCTGGTCGAGCTTGAAGTACGGGAGCTGCTGACCAAATACAATTTTCCGGGCGACGATCTGCCGGTGATCCGGGTGAGCGCGCTGGGCGCGCTGAACGGCGAGGAGAAGTGGGAGAAGACTATCGATGAGCTGATGGAGGCGGTCGACAAGTTCATCCCGATGCCGCAGAGGGTGACGGACAAGCCGTTCCTGATGCCGATCGAAGACATTTTTTCGATTCAAGGGCGCGGGACGGTGGTGACCGGGCGCATTGAGCAGGGGATTTGCAAGGTCGGCGAGGACATGGAGATTGTCGGGTTCACGGATACGCGGAAGACGGTCGTGACGGGCGTCGAAATGTTCAAGAAGCTGCTGGACGAGGGTCGCGCGGGCGACAACGTGGGCCTGCTGCTGCGCGGGATTGAAAAGAACGAAGTGGAGCGCGGGCAGGTGGTGGCGAAGCCTGGGTCGATCAAGGGTCACAAGAAGTTCAAGGGCGAAGTGTACGTGCTGTCGAAAGACGAGGGCGGGCGGCACACGCCGTTTTTCAAGGGCTACCGGCCGCAGTTTTACTTCCGGACGACCGACGTGACGGGGGTCGCGCAGTTGCCGGAGGGGATGGAGATGGTGATGCCGGGAGATAACGTGCAGCTGGAGATCGAGCTGATCACGCCGGTGGCGATGGACAAGGGCCTGAGGTTCGCGATTCGCGAGGGCGGGCGCACGGTCGGGGCCGGGACGGTCAGCGAGATTATAGGATAGCTTCGGTGGCGGGTCCGATTCCGCTGCCGACGGTGAGGAATCTGTACACGGTATTGCGGTCGCCGCACGTGGACAAGAAGAGCCGGGAGCAGTTCGAGATCCGGACGCACAAGCGTCTGCTCGACATTCTGGAACCGACGCAGGACACCGTGGATGCGTTGATGAAGCTGGATCTGCCGGCTGGTGTGGACGTCGAGATTAAGGCGTTTGGGAAGAGTAAGTAGGAAGAAGTCAGGAGTCAGGAGTCAGGAGTCGGAATACGGACTTCGGCACTGGATCCGGGCTGGAAAATGTAGGGTGTCGAGCGGTTGGGCGTTGCGGGGTCATAAATTCTGACTCCTGACTCCTGACTCCTGACTCCTTCGAGGGTTTGTATGAGTCCAGGGATTCTAGGCAAAAAGATCGGGATGACGCAGGTGTTCCGGGCGGATGGACAGGTTGTTCCTGTTACCGTTCTGAAGGCCGGACCGTGCGTGGTGGTGCAGCGGAAGACGCCGGCCACTGACGGCTACGATGCGGTGCAGCTCGGGTTCATGGAATACGCCAAGAAGAAGGGCGTGTCGAAGCCGGCGGCGGGGCATTTGAAGAAATCGGGCGCCGAGGGCGTGAAGTTCCAGAGGGAATTTCGCCTGGAGTCCGGAAACGGCGATATGAAAACCGGCGACCGGGTGCTGGTGGACGAATTCAAGCCGACGCAAAAAGTGGACGTGATCGGCATCAGCAAAGGGCGCGGATTCGCGGGCGTGGTGAAGCGTCATCATTTCCGGGGCGGCGATGCGACGCACGGGTCCATGTTCCATCGGGCTCCGGGATCGATCGGGGCTTCGAGTTTTCCTTCGCGTGTGTTTCCCGGAACCCGCATGGGCGGGCAGATGGGGACGGACCGGGTGACCATCCGCAACCTGGAAATCGTGCAGGTGGATACCGAGGACAACGTGATCCTGGTGAAAGGCGCGGTGCCTGGACCGAACGGCGGCTACGTCATGCTGCGGAGGTCGAAACAGTAATTATGCCGAGCGTAGATATTATCGATCTGAGCAATAAAGTGGTCGGCACGCTGGAGTTGGCCGACGAGGTTTTTGGCGTGCCGGTGAACGAGAACCTGCTATACGAAGCGGTTCGCCATCACCTGGCGTGCGTCCGTCGCGGGACGGCGTCGACCAAGACCCGGCATGAAGTGGCGGGGTCGGGCAAGAAATTGTGGAAGCAGAAGGGGACGGGGCGGGCTCGCATGGGCTCCATCCGGTCGCCTCTCTGGCGGCATGGCGGGACGGTTCACGGGCCGCAGCCGCGGGATTACAGCTACAAGCTGCCTAAGAAAATGCAGATCGGCGCGCTGAAGAGCGCACTGTCGGCGAAGCTGCGCGACGGGGAATTGCGCGTGGTGAGCGAGTTCGCGATTGCGGAGGCGAAGTCGAAGGGGATGCGGAAGACGCTCGATGCGCTCGAAGCATCGCGGACGATTCTGCTGGTGGATAATTCGGCCAACCGGAACCTGGCGTTGTCGAGCCGGAACCTGGAAGGCGTGAAGCTGGTTTCGAGCCGCGAAGTAAATGTGTACGACCTGCTGGGGCATCAGCATGTGCTGGTGAGCCAGGAAGCGGCGAAAAAACTTTCGGAGGTGCTGGCATAATGTCCACCATTTACGATGTGATCAAGCGGCCGATCGTGACCGAAAAAGGCGTCGCCAAGAAAGACGCTGAGCAGACTTTATGTTTCGAGGTCAGCGCGGCGGCCAACAAGACGCAGATCAAGAACGCGGTGCAGACCGTTTTCAAGGTCAAAGTAGAGGACGTCCGCACGTCGATTACGGCCGGGAAATTGCGGCGCAGGGGCCGTTTCGCGGGGTACCGGTCGGACTGGAAAAAGGCGTACGTACGCCTGAAGGCCGGCGAAAAAATGCCGGAATACGCGGAGATTTAAGCCATGGCCGTTAAAAGCTACAATCCGACTACGCCGACACGCCGTTTCCAGACGGTGATTTCGCGCGACGATATTACCAAACAGACGCCCGAGAAGAGTCTGGTCAAAGGGAAGCCGAAGACGGGCGGACGGTCGTCGACGGGACGCATTTCTTCGCGCTTTATTGGCGGAGGGCACAAGCAGGCGTACCGGGAGATCGATTTCAAACGCGATAAGAGCGGGATTCCTGCCAAGGTCGCGGCGATCGAGTATGATCCGAACCGGAGCGCGCGCATCGCGCTGCTGCACTATGTCGACGGCGAGAAGCGGTATATTCTGGCGCCGGTCGGCCTGGCGGTGGGCAGGACGGTGACGTCGGGTCCGGAGGCAGACATTCTGGTGGGGAACGCGCTGCCGCTGAAGAATATTCCGGCCGGCACGGTGGTCCATAATATCGAGCTGAAGCCGGGCAAGGGCGGGCAGATGGCGCGGTCGGCCGGGACGCAGGCGCAACTGGTTTCAAAAGAAGGCGACCTGGCGCTGCTGAAGCTGCCTTCCGGGGAAATTCGCAAGGTGCAGGTGGAGTGCGCGGCGACCATCGGGCAGGTGGGGAACGTCGAGCACGAGAACGTCAGCCTGGGCAAGGCGGGACGCAGCCGGTGGTTGGGGAAGATGCCTCACAATCGCGGGGTGACCATGAATCCGGTGGATCATCCGCACGGGGGCGGCGAGGGCAAGACGTCGGGCGGGCGGCATCCGGTGACGCCGTGGGGCCAGCCGACGCGCGGGTTCAAAACGCGCAACAACAAACGCACCAACAAGTGGATCGTGACCCGAAAGGCCAAGAAGAGATAGGCGAAGAAGAGGTAGCCAATGGGACGTTCGTTAGCAAAAGGTCCGTTTGTCGACGACCACCTGATGAAAAAGGTCGGCGCGATGAACGAGAAGAACGAGAAGAAAGTATTAAGGACGTGGTCGCGGCGTTCGACCATACTGCCGGAGTTCATCGGGCACACGCTGGCGGTGCATAACGGCAAGAAGTTCATCCCGGTTTATGTAACGGAAAACATGGTGGGCCACAAGCTGGGCGAGTTTTCGCCAACGCGGACCTTCAAAGGACACGCGGCCAAGGCAGCGGTGGAGAAGACCGCGAAACCGTCCTAACAGGAGTCAATCAGGAGTCAATGATGCTAGCCAGAGCGGAAGCCAGATATCTTCGAACGTCGCCCCAGAAGGCGCGGTTGGTCATCGACCTGATCCGCGGCCAGCGCGCGGGCGATGCGATCAATATTTTACGCACCACCAACAAGCGCATTGCGCCGTCGATCGAGAAGGTGCTGCGGTCGGCGATCGCCAATGCGGAGAATCGCTCGAACGACGTGGATGTCGACAAGCTGATGGTGGTCGAGTGCTATGTGAACGAAGGGCCGCGCATGAAGCGGGTCCGGCCGGCGCCGATGGGCCGGGCTTATCGCTACCAGCGCAGGATGGCGCACATCATCGTGAAGGTGGGCGACGGAAAGACCGAGGAAAAGAACTGACATGGGTCAAAAGGTACATCCGTACGGATTCCGGCTGGGCGTCACCAAGACGTGGCGGTCGCGATGGTTCGCGAAACAGGATTACGCGAAGCTGCTGCGCGAGGATCTGGAGCTGAAAGACGCGCTGCGCAGCCGGTTGAAGGCGGCGGGGATCAGCTCGATTGAAGTGGACCGGCCGGGCAACAAGCTGCGCATCACGATTCATACCTCACGGCCGGGCATCATTATCGGACGCAAAGGCGCCGAGATCGAGAAGCTGAAGGGCGACCTGGCGAAGAAGACCAAGCGCGAAGTGTTCATCGACATTCAGGAAGTCCACAAGCCGGAGCTGGACGCGCAACTGGTGTCGGAATCGATCGCGCTACAGCTCGAAAAACGCGTGGCGTTCCGGCGCGCGATGAGGAAAGCGGTCGATTCGGCGCTGCGGTTCGGGTGCAAGGGCATCAAAGTTCGCGTGTCGGGTCGATTGAACGGCGCGGAAATCGCGCGCACGGAATGGTATCTGCAAGGGCGGTTGCCGCTGCACACCTTGCGCGCCGATATCGACTACGGATTCACCGAAGCGAATACGACGTACGGCGTGATCGGGATCAAGTGCTGGGTGTATAAAGGCGAGATTCTCCCCGGCGGACCGCGCAAGGGATTGCGGAACGATCCGGAACCACGGCGGCCGCCTTCGACGCGCGACCGGGACCGTCGGGAACGGGCCGGCGGCGATCGTGGAGAGCGGGGACCGCGTCCGGCATTTGTGCCGCCTTCACAGGTGCATGCACCGCAGGGCGGGGTGACGCAAGCGATTCCGGAGGACTCGCCGGCACGGAGTTCGGCTCCGATTTTGCCGCCGATGGCTCCGCCGCAGCCGACCTGGAAGGATAAAGACAAGCCGGAAGGGGACAAGACGGAACCCAATCAGGGCGGCGAGGGAGGCAAGGAATAATCCATGTTGATGCCCAAGAAGGTTAAGTACCGCAAGCAGCAGCGCGGCCGCATGACGGGCAAGGCGTGGCGGGGCTCGACTCTGGCGTTCGGCGATTTCGGCTTAAAGGCGATGGAATGCGGCTGGATCACGGCGCGGCAGATCGAAGCGGCCCGCGTGGCGATGACGCGTTCGATCAAGCGCGGCGGCAAGGTCTGGATCCGTCTGTTCCCGGACAAACCGATTACCAAGAAGCCGGCCGAAACCCGCATGGGGAAGGGCAAGGGCGCGCCGGATCAATGGGTCTGCGTGATTCGACCCGGCAAGATTTTGTTCGAGATGGAAGGCGTGGGACGCGAGATTGCCGAAAAGGCGATGCTTCTGGCGGCGGCGAAGATCGGGTTGCCGACCAAGTTCATCGCGCGCACCGGTGTGGAATAGGATGCGGAGTAGCAGATGAAAGAGAATGCGGATAAAGCCCGGGCGCTCGATGCGGCCGAAATCGCGAAACAGGTGAAAGATACGGCGGAGCAGA
Organism: Bryobacteraceae bacterium; assembly: GCA_049521275.1. Lineage (GTDB taxonomy): Bacteria > Acidobacteriota > Terriglobia > Bryobacterales > Bryobacteraceae > Palsa-187. The sequence continues at coordinate 7,218 of JBEKOZ010000226.1, forward strand.
TGTTCCGGCTGCGGTTCCAGATGTCGATGGGGCAGATGGACGGCATCAAGAAGCTGCGGTCGCTGCGCAGGGAGCGGGCGCGGATGCTGACGGTCTTAAGAGAACGCCGGGATGGAGCGACGCCGGTGGTCCAAAGACCGGCACGCGCGAAGGCTCTTCCCAAGCCGGCGGCGCAAGCTTCGCCCAAAGCGGTAGCTGCGAAGCCCAAAGCGGTGGTCGCGCCGAAAACCAGAAGTTTAGGGCAGGTAAAAGTGAAGCCCACGGCTGCGCCGAAGGCGGCCAAGATCAACACGCCGCGGAAGTCAGGCAAAGGGTAAACCAATATGCCAGAGAAAACGGAATATAAGCCGGGAATTAAGAACGAGAAAGTCGGCTCGGTGGTGTCGTCGAAGATGGCCAAGACGATCGTCGTCGAGGTGTCGCGCAAGGCGGCGCATCCGGTGTACAAGCGGGTGGTGACCAAGCGCAAAAAGTTTTATGCCCATGACGAAAAGGGCGAAGCCAAGCCGGGCGATGTGGTGCGGATTATTGAATGCCGCCCGATGAGCAAGCTGAAGCGCTGGCAGTTGGGCGAGGTGATTCGCAAAGCGGTGCAGGTGACGACGGATTTGAGCTCGATCGGGATTCAGACGGGTCCGGAAAAGCGGCCAGCGAAGAAAAAGAAGTAGCCAGTAGCCAAGTAGCCAGTAGCCAGTAGCAGTTTAGTTAAAGGCAGGAGCCAGAATTTTATGATTGGGATGAGGACAATTCTCGAGGTCGCTGATAACAGCGGCGCGCGCCGGCTGCAATGTATTTTGCCGCGCGGAGGCGATCTTGGATTGCGCGCCGGTCTGGGTGACATCATCACCGCCAGCGTGAAGGAAGCTGCGCCCGATTCGGCGATCAAGAAGGGCAAAGTGGTCCGCTGCGTGGTGGTGCGGATGCGCAAGGAAACGCGGCGCAAGGACGGCACCTATATCCGTTTCGATTCGAATGCCGCGGTGTTGATCAATGAAGTGGGCGAGCCGGTGGGGACGCGCGTGTTCGGCCCGGTGGCCCGCGAGCTGCGCGACAAGAAGTTCATGAAGATTGTTTCGCTGGCGCCGGAGGTCATTTAAGTTTCCATGGCAAAGAAAATTCCTTTTCGGCATCAGAACGATCCGAAGATCAAGTTGAAAATCCGGATCAAAAAAGACGACACGGTGAAGGTGATTGCCGGCCGGGATAAAGGCAAGCTGGGCCGGGTGCTGGACATCGACCGGGTGAGCGGCAGGGTGCTGGTGGAGGGCGTGAGCATGGTGAAACGGCACACGCGCCCGAATCCTTCGAAGCAAATCAAGGGCGGCATTGCCGAGCGCGAAAGTTCGATCTCGATATCGAACGTGATGATCGTGACCTCGGGCGGCGTCGCGACCAGGATCGGGTATCGGATTGAAGGCACGGGCGCATCCGAGCGGCACGTGCGGGTCGCCAAAAAGGGCGGCGAGATTTTGGATAAGAAGGCGTAATATGGCACGTCTCAAAGAAGCGTATTTGAAAAACATCGTCCCGGCCATGACCAAGGAGTTCGGGTACACGAACCGGATGGCGGTGCCGAAGGTACAGAAGATCAGCGTCAACATCGGCCTGGGCGAAGCGACCGGCAACAGCAAGCTGATGGACGGCGCGGTGAATGAACTGAGCCTGATCGCGGGGCAGCGGCCGGTGATCAACAAGGCGCGCAAGTCGATTGCCGCGTTCAAGCTGCGCGAAGGCATGGCGATCGGCTGTAGCGTGACGCTGCGCGGCGACCGCATGTACGAATTTCTGGACCGGTTAGTAAGCGTGACTCTACCGCGCGTACGCGATTTTCGCGGCGTGTCGTCGAAGTCGTTCGACGGGCGCGGGAATTATACGCTGGGGATCAAGGACCAGTTGATTTTCCCGGAGATCGACTATAACAAAGTCGAGAAAACGAAGGGGATGAATATTTGCATCACCACCACCGCCAAGACCGATGCCGAGGGGCTGGCGTTGTTGAAACATCTCGGAATGCCGTTCCGGACGCAGTAGGGCGGGGCGAAGTAGGGGCGGGGGCGAAGTAAGGAGAGATATGGCGACGACAGCGAAGATTGCTAGAGACGAAAAAATTGCCACGGCGACAGCGGCTTCGATCGCGGCCGGCAAGAAGCCGAAGTTTGCCTGCCGGCACCGCAACCGCTGCTTCCGCTGCGGACGGCCGCGCGGGTTTGTGCGCAAGTTTAAGCTATGCAGAATCTGTTTCAGAACACTGGCGCGGGC
>JBEKOZ010000227.1:0-7359 GCA_049521275.1 Bryobacteraceae bacterium
ACCGGATGGCCGCGCGGCGGTCGGTGCGTTTCCTCTCTTCCGAAAAGGTGCCTTTCGAGTTGATCGAAAACGCTATTCGCTGCGCGTCCCTCGCGCCTAGTGGAGCCAATCAACAGCCCTGGAAGTTCGTGGTCGTCAAGGACCCGGAGATCAAGCGCAGGATTCGCGAAGCGGCGGAGGCCGAGGAGCGCGAAAGTTATGAACATCGCATGCCTGACGACTGGCTTCGGGCGCTGGCTCCGTTAGGCACGGACTGGCACAAGGAATTTCTGGAAACAGCGCCGTACCTGATTGTCGTTTTTCGTATTGATTTCGGCCTGGAGGGAGAAACGAAAACCAAGCATTACTACGTCCAGGAATCGGTGGGCATCGCGACAGGGTTCCTGCTGGCAGCCCTGCACATGAGCGGCCTCGCGACGCTGACTCATACTCCGAGCCCGATGGGATTTCTCGCCGATATTCTCGGCCGTCCTAAAAATGAGCGCCCCTTTGTCCTGATCCCAGTGGGTCTTCCTTCCCCGGACGCGACGGTTCCGGCGATCGGGAAGAAGAGCCTCGCGGACGTCATGGAGGTCAAGTAATCTTCCGCTCTGTCCGCATGCTGACGCATGGCGGTTCAGTGGCGGCGCTGAGCAGTAGCGGCTCACTCCACTGAACCGCCATGCGTCAGCATGCGGACAGACTGTGAATTCTTAGGAGCCCCCTGGTCTGATAGATTGTTGACTACCGATGAATCGACGCGATTTCCTGGGCGGCGCGGCCGCGGTCGGCCTGGCCGGGTGTGCGCGCAGGGCCAAACCAACTGCGGCTGCGCCTTACGACGTACTCCCCAAACTGATGCCGATCCGTGCGCATGCCGACCGGATTTTCCGCGTCACCGTGTGCCTCCGTCCCTTCCGCGCGGCCGGTCCGCGGCTTGAAGTGGAGCGGGTGGGCGATAAGATCGTGGTGCACAACTACGGGCACGGCGGCAGTGGCTGGTCTCTGTCGTGGGGATCGAGCAGCGTCGCCGTCGAGAAAGCGATGGCGGCCGGGGAGCGGGACGTAGCGGTTATCGGATGCGGCGCGCTAGGCTTGACCTCGGCGATTCTGCTGCAACGCGCCGGCGCCAGAGTCACGATTTATGCCAAGGAGCGTCCGCCGGACGTTCGATCGGCGCGCGCGACCGGATCCTGGACGCCGGACTCGCGGATTGCGCTGACCAACGCGGTGTCGCCCGATTTTCCCGCGCTCTGGGAGAAGATGTGCCGCACTTCGTTTCATACCTACGAAAGCTATCTGGGCATGGCGGGGAATCCCGTGGAATGGCTCGACCATTACACGCTTTCCGATGAAGGCCCAGATGAGAGGCGCGGAAATCGGGAGCGCGCGGAGCGTCTGAGCTTTGCCAGCTATTATGACCGCGTCTCCGATCTGACGCCGCATCACCAGGATCTGCCGCCCGGGACTCATCCTTTTCCCACGCGCTATGCCCGGCGGAATTCGAACCTCACTTTCAATATCGCGGGCTACTCCCGCCAGCTCGTGAATGACTTCCTGGTTGAGGGCGGGAAGATCGAGAGAGTTGAATTTCAGACGCCTTCGGAATTGAGCCGCCTGGCTCAGAAAGTGGTGATCAACGCGACCGGCTACGGCGCCAGAGCGTTGTGGAAGGACGAGTCGATTGTTCCCGTGCGCGGCCAGATCGCGTGGTTGATTCCGCAGCCGGAAGTGAATTACGGAGTGATGTATAAGAACCTGAACATCCTCGCGCGCCGCGACGGAATTGTAGTGCAGGATATGGGCATCGGCGAGATGGAAGGCTACAACGACGCCAATGAGCAGCCGGACCGCGCCGCCGCCGAATCGGCGGTCGGAGTAGCGGCGGAATTATTCCAGCGGATGCGCTAGCTGTCCGTCCGCCCGCCATTACTGCTCACCGCCGCCACTGAACCGCCATGCGTCAGCATGCGGACATTACTCTACTCAAACCGCAACGCAACCAGCGGATCCACCCTGGTCGCGCGCCACGCCGGCACCAGCCCGGCCAGCAGCGCGACCGCCCCCAGCAGCGATGCGACCACCACAAACGTGGCGGGATCGGTGGGCTTCACGTCGAACAGGAATTTCGCGAGCACTCGCGTGACACCTAGAGCCCCGGCGACGCCGAGCACAATGCCAGCGCTCACCAGCAGGGCGCTGCGTTTCAGAATCATGCGCGTAATATCGCTTTTCTCAGCGCCGAACGCCATGCGAATTCCAATCTCGCGCGTGCGCTCCATCACCGCATACGCGAGCACACCATAAATTCCGATGGCCGACAAAAACAAAGCCAGCAGCGAGAACATCGAAATCAGGCGGGCTTGGAACAGGGGTTCCGCGGTCGTCGTCGAGATCACGTCCGTCATGGACGCCAGCTCCACCGGCTGCCTGCGGTCGACTTCCTGGAGAACAGCGCGCATGGCGGTCGCGACACTCTCCGGCTTTTCCGCCGTTCGCGCGACGAAGGTCATGTGCGTCAGAAAGAATGGCCGCCGCACCTGTTGATAGGGCTGATAGATGGCGCGATGCGGCTGGTCGGTGAGGCTCTGCTGCCGCACATCGTCGACCACCCCCGCGATGGTCAGCCAGTCCTGCGGCTTCGGATCATCTTCCAAGGAAATGCGCTTGCCGAGAGGATCTTCGCCGGGCCACAGGGTTCGCGCCACGGACTGGGTCACCAGAACCACGCCTGGAGCATCGGCGTTGTCACGCTCGGAAAAAACTCTTCCGCTTAATAACCGGATTCCCATGACGCGGAAATATTCGGGACTCACGGCGGGTTTATCGACCATGTATCCGCTTGGCAGGCGGCGCCCGCCCTCCAGATGGAAATCTCCCTGGATCAGCGCCGAACCAAGCGGCAGCCAGTTCACCGCGCCCGATGCCAGGACCCCAGGTAGGTTCGCCAGTTTCGCCAGCGTGCGTGTATGAAACTCCTGAACTGACGCGGTCGTCTGATACACCGAATCCGGCAGGTCGACCGTCATGGTGAGAATCTTGTCCGCAAGGAAGCCGGGATTCACCGCTTGCATCCGCAGGAAACTTTTGAGCATCAAACCCGCGCCGGTAAGCAGCACCAGCGCGAGGGCGATCTCTGAAACCACCAGCGCGCTGCGCAGCCGCTCCCGGCGGCCGGTAACGGAGCGCCCGCTCTGCCCCAGCGAGTCGAGCAGCTCCCGTCCGGTGGCCTGGAAAGCAGGTACCAGACCGAAAAGAATGCCCGTCAGAATCCCCAGGCCGAGCGCGAATGCCAGCACCCCGCCATCAATGTGAATTTCGTCGATCCGCGGAATCCTGCCGGCGGGCGCCAGCGCGAGCAAAGCGGGCACCCCAGCCATCGCCACGAAAATTCCCGCCGCGGCGCCGCCCAGCGATAGCAGAGTGCTCTCCGTCAACAACTGGCGGATCAGCCGTCCGCGACGCGCGCCCAGCGCGGTCCGCACGGCGATCTCCTGCCGGCGCGACGTTCCTCTCATCAGCAGCAGGTTGGCCACGTTGGCACACGCGATCAGCAGCACGAACGCGACCGCGCCCATGAAAATCAGCAGTGATTTCCGTATCTTTCCCACCAGCAGATCCTTCAACGGAAGAATCTCGGCGATCATGTCGCTTCGACTTTGGCCGCGATCGAGCGGCAGACGCTGAGCCATCGCGTCCAGCTCCGCCTGTGCCTGACGCTGAGAAAACGACGGCCGCAGCCTGCCTACGGCGGGCCGGAAAAAGGAATTGTTCGGGTCAATCCCAACGGCCAGAGGCAGCCACAATTCGGCGTCATTCGGAAACGCGAACCCGGCCGGCATGACACCGATTACGTTGTGCGCGGTTCCATCCAGCGTAATCGCTTTCCCCAGAATATTCGGATCCGCGCCAAACCGGCTGCGCCACAGCTTATCGCTCAGCAGGGCCGCGCGTTCTTCCTTGGGGAAAAATGCTCGGCCCATCGCCGGATTCACCCGCAGCACGGGAAAAAAGCTGGACGTGACCAGCGCCGCCGGCACGCGCGCGGCGTCTCCCGCTCCCGTCACAGTGACCGAGTCTCCGCCGAACGTGGCGACGTTCTCAAACGCCTGGTTCTCCCGCTGGAATTCGAGATAATGCCCGTCCGCCAACCCCGGCCCGTTATCAAAAGGAGTGTGCTCCGGCTTGTAGGAAATCAAGAATAGTTTCTCCGCTTGGGAAAAAGGCAGCGGCCGCAACAGCACTCCGTTGACCACCGTAAACACCGCCGTCGTCGCCCCGATCCCCACCGCGAGCGCCAGAATCGCCACGGCCGTAAACCCCGGAGATTTTCGCAGCCCGCGCAGCGCGTAATGCATGTCCTGCCCCAGCGTTTCGAGCGGTGCGATGATGTTCATCTCATGTGTCCTTTCCTTCGCCAGCGTCCGATTGCCGAACCGTCTGCGCGCATCGTCCCGCGCCGCGTCCGTACTCATCCCCGCATGGATGTTGTCGCGGACCCGCGCGTCCAGGTGAAACTGAAGCTCCTCGTCCAGATCCCCGCTCAGCGCGTCGCGGCGAAACAGATTCGAAAGTCGGTGATACCAGCTCACGGCAAACTCCTCAATCGGCGAAACTCAGCACGCGCGCGACCGCGCCGGTCAACTCTGCCCAGCTCCGCTCTTCCTCAGCCAACTGCCTGCGTCCCGCCGCGGTGACGGAATAGTAGCGCGCCCGCCGGTTGTTTTCTGAAGCGCCCCACTCGGATTTCAGCCAGCCCGATTGCGTCATCCGGTGCATCGCCGGATAAAGCGAGCCCTCTTCGAGGCGAAGAACGCTGTCGGAGATCTGCTCGATCCGCAGAGTGATGGCATAGCCGTGCATGGGCCCCTGCGAAGCCAGCGTCTTCAGAACCAGCAGGTCGAGCGTGCCTTGCAGGCGATCATTGGTGTGCTTCCGCATTTCCTATAGCCAGCTATAGGAAGCTTAAGACAGATTCATTCGGGCGTCAAGTCCTGGTTGACGATCTCACAAAATTTCTTCATATCGATATTCCCGCCGGACACGATCGCCACGATCTTCCCGCCGCCCGCCTTCCCCGACAACGCCGCCGCCACTGCACACGCCCCCGCCCCTTCCGCGATCACGCGGTTTCGCTCCGCCATAAATCGGATCGCGAACGCCACCTCTTCGAGCGTCGACACAATCGACCCGTCCAGCAGCCTCTGCGCCTCCGCCAGCATCGCCGGAAACACCATCTTCGACCCGATCCCGTCCACAAACGACCGCTGATAATCGACCACCTGCGCCGTTCCCGCCTTCAGCGACGCCGCCAGCGGAGCCCCCGTCTCGACCTCCGCCGCATACACCCGCACTTGCGGCCGCAGCGCCTTCACCACCGCCGCAATCCCGCATGCGAGCCCTCCTCCGCCCCACGGCACCACCACCGCGTCCACGTCCGCCAGGTCCTCGATCAATTCGAGGCCGATCGTGCCGTTGCCCGCCATCACATTCGGATCGTCAAAAGCATGGATGAACGTCGCGTCGACGCCTGGAAACGACCGCTCCTCGAACGCCTTCCACCACTGGTCAAACGGAACCTTGATGACCCGGCCGCCGAGCCTCTCAATCGCCCGCAGCTTGGTTTCGGGCGCCGAATCGGGAGCAATCACCGTCGCCCGAATCCCGCGCCGCCGTGCGCAAAACGCCACCCCCTGCGCCATATTCCCAGCCGACGCCGTGAGCAGCCCCTTCACCTGCGCAATCTTCGAGATCGCATTCGCCGCCCCGCGAATCTTAAAGGACCCGATCGGCTGAAGGTTTTCAAGCTTCAAATAAATCTCGCGCTCCCCCAATCGAACCAGGGGCGTCCGAATCGCGATCCCAGCAATATTCCGGCGAGCCTCCGCCGCAGCCTCAAGTACGCTAAGCATCCCCCCAAATCTACCAACTTCCCACTTCGGGGACAGTCCGCTATGGTACGAAGAGAATAATCCCCCACTTCGGGGACAGTCCGCTATGGTACGAAGAGAAAAATCCCGCGATCCGCCACTATATCGTCGAATGCCTCGATTCGCACGTGCCATCGCCGTCGGTTCTCCCCATCACGTGACGCAGCGCGGAACCGACCGCGAGTGCGTCTTCTTCACCCGTGCCGACCGCGAGGTCTACCTCGCCCTGCTCCGCAGCGCCGCCCGCCACGCACGCCTCCGCATCCTGGCCTACTGCCTCATGCCGAATCATATTCATCTGGTTGCCGTGCCGGACGAACCGGATTCCCTCGCCACCGCGCTCCGCCGAGCCCATGGCCGCTATGCGGTCTATCTGAATGCGCGCCGCGGCCGCACTGGCCACCTCTGGCAAAATCGCTTTTATTCCTGCGCGCTCGACGCCACCCATCTGTCCGTCGCGCTTCGCTATGTGGAGCGAAATCCCCTCCGCGCCGCCCTTGCCGAGCGTATCGAGCAGTACCCCTGGTCGAGCGCCGCCGCCCACCTCAGCGGTCGCGATCCGAGAGACAGTCTGGATATGAGTTTCTGGCAGGATCGCGGCGCCGCCGAAGACTGGCGGTGTCTTCTCGCGGCGCCCGAGGAGCTAGATGCCGTCCGCATGCTACAGCGAGGCACCTTTACCGGCCGGCCTGTTGGCAGTGCCGGGTTCATCGCCCAACTGGAGGGGCAACTAAATAGGACCTTGCACCCACATCAGGGAGTTCGCGTTCGGGCAGCCGCGGCCTAGCCGCGAAACGGCACTTCGGACCATAGCGGACCGTCCCCGAAGTTTCCCCCCGAAGTTTCCCCCGACGTTAAAGAAATTGAGTCTGGATCGAGTCGCAGAAAATGGGTTCAATTCCAGTCGGCGACTGTCCCTTTGCGGCAAGCTCGGTAGCGGGCGGCAGTCTGCGGGTCGAAATTTCCACGCGGCTCAGCGCACTTTTGAAGCATGGAAAATTTCTTCGCCGCTGCCTTGATCGTGGTCATCCCCGGCGTGCTCGCCGTCGCCCGGTTCCTACCGAAGGAGCTGCTCCATGTAAAACGGGACTCCGAGCTCGTATCTAAAAACCTACCCTTTTCGAGACGCCAAATGTCCGTTTAGATCAGTACAAGGCGCTGCAAGGAGGACCTAAAAGGCGATTCAATGAATTGTGCCTTCCTCAGCAGCCGACTTTGCCGACATCCGCCGCATTGCTATCACGGCCATTTACTCAGACGACGTTCTAACCGACACCCTCGTCCTCAAGGGTGGCAACGCCCTTGATCTTATCTATGGGATCACATCAAGAACATCGATAGACCTCGACTTTTCTATGGGCCGTGACTTCGACGACTTAACGGAAGCCAAGGAGCGTTTGTTTGCGGCACTCCGAAGCCGCTTCGATTCAGCCGGGTTCGTACTTTTCGA
>JBEKOZ010000228.1:0-7349 GCA_049521275.1 Bryobacteraceae bacterium
ACGGAGGAGCTCAAGCGCAGGCTCGTCCGCATTCCAGGCAGCACCGCTCCGCCCCCGGTGACGAGGAAATTTGTGACGGGCGAGAAGATGTGGGTGACTAAGATCGAATGCCGGGACGACGGGGTGGTCTTCGAATTGTTCACCGATGCGTATGCCGATATCCGTTACCGGGCCAGTCTGAAGTTCCCGTTCGACAAACACGGGGCGATGCCACAGGCGGACGACATGGACAAGCTGGTGGCGGAGGTGTTCAAGATCCAGCCTCCGGAGAGTGGAGATAACGCCGCGCCAGCGGGCGGTCAGCAGCAGCAGGCGGCTCCCGCCGCTCCGGCTGCTCCGCCGCCTGCCGCCGAGGCTGCGCCGGCACCGATTCCGCCTCCCCCGCCGCCGCCCGACGCACCCGTGGCTCCTCCGGTGGAGCTGAAGATTGGACAGACCAAGGACGAGGTGATCGCTAATTTCGGGCAGCCGGAAAAGATCGTCAAGCTGGGAACGAAAGAAATTTATTATTACAAGGATCTCGGGAAGGTGACATTTGTGAATGGGAAGGTCACCGACGTCCAGTAGGTCCCTAGAACTATAGGTTTAAGGAGAATTTCATGAACGCGCACCGATATTTGACGGGCCTGATTGCAGTCGCACTGTTCGGGTCCTCACTTGCAAACGGCCAAGCGGTGAAGAAGCCGGCTGCCGCGCCGGCAGCCAAGGCGGCGCCAGCGGCGAAGAGCAGCACCCCCGCGGCGAAGAGCTCTGCGCCAGCGGCAAGTAAAACCGGGTCTACGAGCGCGAGTACCGCCAGCAAGAGCAGCCCGACTACGTCTGGAGCCGCAAAGACCGGACCGACGACCGCGAGCAAGACTGGATCGACGACGGCAAGCAAGAGCGCCCCGAGCACAGCCAAGAGTAGTGCGCCGACGGGCAAGAGCGCCCCGAGCACAGCCAAGAGTAGTGCGCCGACAGGCAAGAGCGGCGCGTCGACCGCCAGCGCGAAAGGGGGGGCAGCTGGGGGCGGACGCACACCCAATGGCAGCCATACCGTGAAGACGGCGAATGGCAGCTCGGTCCGGACGCGCGCCAATGGAAGCCGCGCCGACGTGCATGACGCCAAACGCGGCGTGGATGTTCATCATGGCCTGAACGGGGGCAGCCGGGTGTCGCATGAGCGCGCGGACCACTCCCGCGTCGTTGCCTACCGCGGCGGCCGCGGTTACGCGCAGGGACGTCCTTACGCGTATCGCGGGCATGAATACGCGCGCCGCACGTATTACGACCATGGGCGCGCCTACGACCGCTACTACAACCGCTATGGTTACCATGGCGTTTTTCTCGAAGGATACGCGCCTGCATTTTACTTCGCGCCCGCATTTTACGGGTGGGCCTACAATCCGTGGGTCGCACCCGTACCCTACGCGTGGGGTTTCGTCGGCAATCCGTGGTATGGATTCTACGGCGTCTATTTCACGCCCTATCCGGTGTATCCCAGCGCATCGATCTGGCTGACGGACTACATCATTTCGCAGAGCCTGGCGGCAAACTACGCCGCGCAACAAGCGGCCGCGCAACCGCCGCAAGCCATGGCGCCCGACGCCGCGCCGATGACGCCCGATATCAAGAACCTGGTCGCCGAGGAAGTGAAGCGCCAGCTGGCGCTCGAAAACCAGGAAGCCGCGACCACCGCTAAGGGCGATACGCCGGATCCGGCAGGGAGCGGGATCGCGCGTATGCTGGCCGACAATATTCAGCACGTTTTCGTGGCCGGCGGCGACCTCGACGTGATTGACGCGACCGGCACGGAGTGCGCGGTCAGCGAAGGCGATGCCCTACAGCTGTCCGGTCCGCCGGCCGGCGATGCAACCGCGGCCGACTTGATCGTGTTGTCGAGCAAGGGCGGGGTGGAATGCAAGAAGGGAGCTACGGTTTCGGTCGCGCTGACGGATCTCCAGGACATGCAAAACCACATGCGCGAGACCATCGACGCGGGGATGGGCGACCTGCAAAAGAAGGGCGGACAGGGCGGGCTTCCCGCGGTTCCGGCGTCGGCCAAGGCAGAGCCCGCAAAGGCGGCGTTCACCGCCGTCGCTCCGCCGCCCGATCCGAATGCGGCAGCCGAGATCGCCGCGACGGCGAAGGAAGGCGACGCGGCAGAGGCGGATGTGGCCGGCCAGGCGACGGATGCGTCGGGTCCATCGGCGGCCGCAGCGGCTCCGGCGGAGGTCGACCTGATGGGCAAGTCCATCGACGAGGTGAAGGCGGCCTTGGGTGTGCCGAAGAGTATCGTGGATCTGGGTCCCAAGAAGATCTATGTGTATAAAGACATGAAGGTCACCTTCAACAATGGAAAAGTGACCGACGTTCAGTAAAGGACCATCATGGTTCCGTTCTGTACCGGTTGCGGCGCCGAGATCGTGGAGGGTACGCGATTTTGCGTCAAGTGCGGCCGGCCGCTGGGGCAACCCCCGTCGCCGCCGTCGTTCATAGGTCAGGCGACCGCGATGGTGCCTCCGCCTCCCGCGGTGCCGGCAGCCCCTGTGCCGGCAGCCATGGTGCAGCCTCCCGCCCCGCCTGCGATGCAGCCGACGAAACAGGGCTCTGGCGCGGGAGTCTGGATCGCACTCCTCGGGATCCTGCTTCTTCTGGGCGGCGCGGGGCTGTGGCTTTTTTCAAAGAGCAGGCAAGCTGCTCCAGTGGTGCAGGTTGTGGCAGCGCCTCCGGTGGCGGCGCCGAGCACTCCCGCGACGCCCGAGGTGATCCCGCCCAATCCGGATTATGCGCAGCACCCGGAATTGATTCCACCCAATCCGGATTTTGCACAGAAGGATCAGGCTCCCGGGGCTCCCAAGGCAGCCGCACAGCCCAAGCCTCAGCCCGTTCAAACGAAGCCAGCGGCAGCTCCTGCCACGGCTGCGCCGAGGCCGGTGAAGGCCGCCAAGCCCACGACGGGAGTGTTGCATGCTTCGGTCGAAGTCGCGCAGAACGGAGAGGTCGTGTTCGAGAATCTGCCGGGCGGGCGCTTACATTTCACCTACGACCACGAGGCGTGGAAGGCGACCATTTCCCACCAGGAAAATGGAACGCAAACGCTGGTAATGCGATCGCTAAAACCGGGACTACAGAGGAGCTGCGACGTAAAGTGGGAGATCGTCGAGTAGACCGGTTCTAAAAAACAAATCCGATCTTGGCAACCACGCTTCTCGGCGCGACGAAGTGCGTTCCGCTGAAGGTCGACAGGAAGTTGTACAGCGCGACTTTATTCAGCAGATTGTCAACCGAGATGGAAGCGGTCCAGCGCTGGATTTTTTCGGTGTGGAATACGTTGTCGGTGCCGATTCCGAGGTCCAGCAAGTTGCGCGGCTTCACGCGATCGGGGTTGTGATCGTCGTTTTCCTGCCCGATTTGCGGCAGCGTGAGCAAGGTTGAGGTCACCAGGCCCGGGCAGGTCCGGATGGGATTCGCCACCGTGGCGTAATCTCCCTGGCAGGCGAGGCCGATGGTCACCTGTTGGTTGGGCGTCAGGTCGGCCATGGCATAGCCGGCGTCGGGCACACCGCTTACCACCTCCCCGCTGTCGAAACGCTCCGTGAAGGCGATCCACTCGGCGTTTTTCGGGCGCTGGTAGCGTAGGTTAAGGGTGGATTGAAACGCCTGGTCGTGATCGATGCGGAAAACGCCGTTGGCAAGAGGAGCACCCTGCGGGATGAGGCCGCCGTCTTCGGGCGGATAGTAACGGGCGCGGGTATGGCCGCAGGTCCAATAGCCCTGGAAGCCTTTCAGGTTGATGGTGCTGGCGCGGCAGGTGACTCCGTCGTTTTTCGAATTGTGCCACGCGATCGGAAACGTGATGGTGGTGTTCAGGAGTGTGCTGAAATCGAAGGCGCCATGCGTGTACTTCCAGAAGTAATCGGCGTCGACGATCAGAAATTTTCCGATCGATTGCTCCAAACCGCCATTGAACTCATTGCGAAAGCCCGGCTCGATGGGCACCGCGGTCGATCCGAAAACGTTGCCTGCCAGGCCGCCCACTCCAGTGGCGCTCGATAGCAGCAGATTCTCGTTGAACGGCGTTTCGAAGGTTCGTGAATACGCCGCGCGAAGCACGGTGCCTGTGCGTTTGATGTTATAGGCGAGGCCGATGCGCGGCTGCGGGCCGCTCTTGGTCACCAGGCCGTCGTACTGATCCTGCCGGAAGCCGATGTTGATGTTCCAATTCTTTACCAGGATCGAATCCTGAAAGTAGCCCGCGTATTGATTGATGTTCGCGGTGGCGTGGAACGAGAATAGCTGGCCGCCGCGGGTCAGATCGAAGGGCAGGAGCCCCGGCGCGAAGGGAGTCACCGCGAGGGGATTCGACGCAATGTTCTGCTCGAAGCCGGCGCTCGCGCATTGCGCAGGGCTGACCAGCGACGTATCGCCCACCGGATCACCCGCCCCATCGATGCACGGCGAATTGAAGGTCGGATCGGTAATTCCAAACTGGAAATTCTCCAGCAGACGCGTCTGCTTCAAATCGACGCCGTACTTAATGTTGTGATGCCCGATGGTGGTGGACACGTCGGCCCGGACGCCCCAGCTCAGCAGCTGCCGCTGCTGGCTCTGCGTGGCCGGCTGATCGTCCGTTAGATCGCGGCTCGGGTAATAGTTGAATTGATCTTTGCGGATATACGGGTTGACCGTCACCAGCGTATGCGAGTTGACGGTGTGCTGGTAGCCGGGCGCGATGCTCCAGGTCAGCACGCGCTGCCGCTGATCCTGCGCCAGTTGGTCCAGGTCGTTCGGAATTTCAATCCAGTTTCGCGCCGCGAACAGATTCAGATGAAAGATGTCCTTGCCCGTGGGCTGGTAATCCATGCGATCGAAAATGGTCTGATTTTGTCCGATATCGTGGTAGGGGACGAACTCGGGCGAATCGAGAAAACGTCCGCTGCGAAGGCCGTCGACAGCCAGGAAGTTGCCGAGCTTGGTGTTGCCGTATCCGACGCCGAACCCTCCGCCCACCGTCCCGAACGAGCCGTAGCTGGTATCGATGTCGCCGAACACTTTGCCGGACCCGAGGCCGGAGCGCGTGGTCACTTGCGCCACCAGACTTGTTTTGTCGCCAAACTCCGCGGCGGGCGAGCCGGTGATCAGCTCCATGCTTTGAATCGCGCTGGTGGGCAGCGACGTCGAGAAAATCTTGCTTTGCTGGTCGCTGATCAGCTGCCCATCGATCAAATAACTCACCTGCGCGTGGTCGCCGGTGGGATGGAAGGACCCGTTTGCGTCGGCCACCACCGCGCCGGTCGAGTAGGTGATCGCGTCCGACAGCCCGCCGCCGGGAGTCGTCTCCGGCAGGCGCGCAAAGGCGCTCCGGTCCACATCCGTATGAGAACTGGGATCGGTCTCGACCTGTGCCCCGCCGCTCGCCTCCACGGTTACCGTCGAGACTGCCTCGGCCACAGGGAGGGTCGCTTTCACCTCAACCGGCACCGAACTATGAATCACCACGTCCTGCGTGAACGTGGTGAAGCCCGAGGCGCTCACCGTCAGGTGGTAGGTATTCGGCGGGATATTCGTCAGCCGGAAGGTGCCATCCGAGCCCGACGGAACCGTCTGTTTATAGCCCGTCACCGCGCTGGTCAAAGTGACCGTCGCCTGCGGCACCAAGGCGCCCGACTGATCGAGGACCGTACCTGTAATCGTCCCGGCATTGCCGAGCGATTGCGCGAATGCCGAAACTGGACACAAAAGAAGAGCAGCGACGGCAAAGGCGTTATTCATAAGATTGATCGTGTGCAGGGGATCACACGAGGATCTAGCACTGCTAAAAGTATGAGTCCGGAGGGAAGGCTAACCTAACGCTAAATTATGAGCGGGCCCTGAATCACCGTGAACGGGCCTCAAGAGGCGGTGGACGGCCTCGTATTCCTGGTCTCTAAACCAGGTTACTCATGGTGCGATGTGCCGAGGCCCGCTGGTTGATCGATCCGGCCAGCGGTTCCACCAGCTACTTCTTGTGAATCAAAATGCTCCCGTTAAAAGTCACAAACTGCATCTCCGGCCCGCCGCCGTTGATCGACCCATACATCGCCCGATCCACATGCACCTTGTATTTCCCATTCTTGCCGCGATTGTCTTCCACCACCGGAGGCTTGCCCGACGCGCTCAGCTTGATGTCGAAATCGCTCCAGATCTCGCCGTTGTCGGTCTTCATCATCACGTTCGCCTTCACATCGGCCGGCAGCGTGACGTCTACCGTCCCGTTGAACGACGTGAAGCTCATCGCCTTGTCCGCCGAAACCTTGTTGAGCGACACCGTCACCTTGCCGTTCGTCGTATTGGCCAGCACCGAGCCCGATACATTCGTGATCGAGATGCCTCCATTGGTATGGTTTGCGTCAATTGATCCCGAGATATTCTCCACCGTGATCGCGCCGCCGTTCACCGAGCGCAGGATCAGCGAAGTCTGCACCGGAACCTGGATCGTCACGTGACCCGCGCTATTCCCTCCGACAATCGTGATGGTGTTATTCTCCTCCGTCACGTCGAGGCCCATGGTCAGGTTGTCGATCCGGTGCATCCCCTCCGGCACGTGCGACGGACGCCGCTCATGCCCGTTGATGCGCCCGCCCGTTTCGATTAGCGCGTCCTTGCCGTCGTACCCGCGGACCGTCACGCTCCCATTCTCGAGCGTCACTTTCAGCGTCTTCGCCGCCGACGGATCGCGAAACGGCACCGTCACTTTGTCCGAGTCCTGCGCGGCCAGCATTACCCCGGCTGCCGCAAATAAAATCACTTGCTTCAACATCTCTTTATCTCTCCCTATTCTTAATCATCACGTCGCCATTCAGCGTCTCGAACTGTATCTCCGGCCCTCCGTGGCCGATGCGCACGCCGGTCATTTTCCGGCTGCTCCATACAAACTTTCCGTTCTTCGTCTCCGGCGCCGACGCGGCCACCGGCAGCGTCGACACCTCGAAATCCGTGTACAACCCGCCATTCATCGTCTTCATCTTCACGTCCGCGTTCAGCCCCGGCCGGAACCCGATGTCCAGCGACCCGTTTACCGTCCGGAACGACGTCGCGCCCGTCGGATTCCTCGCATACAGCACCTTCACCCCGCCGTTCACCGTGTGCACCGTCCCTGAGCCTTCCACTTCCTTCATCTCGATCGGCCCATTCACATTGCTGATGGTGTAATCGCCCGCGGTGCCCTCGACAGTGATGCGCGAGTTGTTCACCGTGCGCAATTCCAGCTTCACGTCGCGCGGCACCCGAACTTTGAAATCGTAATTGAATTGGTACACATCGTGCCCTCGAAAATTGATCGAATTTTCGGAGCAGTGGCAGCGGAACGGCCCGTCGACCAGCAGCCG
>JBEKOZ010000229.1:0-7341 GCA_049521275.1 Bryobacteraceae bacterium
CGTTGGCCAGGAACGGAGACACTTCGAGACTGACATAGCCATCGCGCCGTTTGGTGCGATCGTAAACCACGCGCAGCACGTCGGCCGCGTCCTGAATATCGCGGATCGCGATACGCTCGTAGATCGCCTTGGCGTCGAGCTCTTTATCCTTTTGAAGCTCCGCCAGGACACCTGAATAATCGTTCGAGCCGACGATAGCTTTTTCGAAAATCGCCGGGTTGGAGGTAACGCCGCCGAGGCCGTCCTGCTGCACCATGCGGGCAAGCTCGCCCGTGGTGAGAAGATCGCGGCGGATGTTATCAAGCCAAACGGATTGACCGAGCTGTTCGAGCTCGATAAGACGGTTCGCGACGTGAGTGGAAGGAGTCATGGTTGTGCTCTCTTCCAGTGTAGAGCGATTTTTCGAGGTTAAGGTTTCCGGGTTTTATGCGGGCGCGCGGCGGCGGGGCGTTTTCTGGAGGCCGAGGATCTGGCGCGGTGACGCGTCGATTTGCGGACCGATTTCGATTTTCTGCTGCGGGCCGCCGAGTGCTTGTGATGACGCGCCTTCGTGGCTGCCGCGGCGGGAAGGATCAACACGGCGAGAACAAAAAACAACATAAGGATGCGCTTGGTCATAATCGCCTCTTAGGGATAAGAACATTATCGCATGAGTTTGTTCGGAGATGTACGAGTGCCGGCGGCTCTTCTTGTCGTCATCGTCGGTCGAAGGGCTCGTTAAAACGGGCCCGACGGGGACGAATGTGATGGATGTGCGGGTGGTGCTGGCGGGCGTTAAACTAAAAGTTAGAACGCCATGACAATCACGGTTGACATCAAACCCGAGGTTCAGGCCGAGCTGGCCCGGCGAGCCGCTGCTCGCGGCAGCAAGCTCGAAGCCTATGCCGCAAGCTTGCTCGAACAAGTGGTTGATGTTCCAGTTGCGCCCGCTATTCCGCCAGCCGCTGATATGGTTGAACTCTTCGCGCCCGTTCGGGGGCTATTTGTGGATGGTGAACTCGACTTCAGCCGCAATCCCTCCACCGGTCGCCCAATTGACCTTTCATGAGCGGGTTTCTCCTCGACACCAACATTCCTTCCGAAATGCTACGGACCCGTGCGGTCACACGGCGGTTGCGAATTGTTCGACGGTTTCCCATTCGCGAGAACTCTGCCTCACGCGGGGCTAGCCTCGCGGGCAAAGCTATCGGACTATCGGAACCTGGCGGGCCGTCCGAAGTGTGACGGCGTTCAGCCTGGGCCAAATCCTTGTGCGAAACTGAGGCTATGCGCTGGGCCGCTGTTTTTCTACTCGCGCTGCCATGCGTCGCCGCGGCCGACCAGCCCGCCTTCATTGCCAGCTTTCCCAATGACTACTACTTTGGCATCACTGCCATGAAAGTGGACACGGCCGGCAATACTTATCTCACCGGATATTCAAGATTATCGTCGGTTCCTGTGACGCCGGACGCGTATCAAAGCCAACCCACGGCCGGCTCCGGAGGCACTGGACCACTCGTGTGCGCCGGCCCATCCTTTTCCATCGCTCCAATTGGACCTTGCGTCAACGGATTTCTGATCAAGCTCGACCCGCGCGGCGCGGTCGTGTACGGGACTTATCTTGGCGGCTCCGCGACCGCATTTGGCATGGCTCTTGCCCTCGACGCCGCCGGGAACGTTTACGTCTGCGGACTCGCGCAGGCGCCCGGCCTTCCAGTGACTCCGGGCGCCGCATTTACAACGTCCAGCGTCAACGCCGTCTCGGCATTCGTCCAAAAGTTCGATCCCACCCTGCAACATCTGATTTATTCCACCTACATTCCCGGCATCACGTACAATGCTGCGATGGCGCTCGACGCGGCCGGGAATGCCTACGTCGCAGGTACATCGGTGTGCCCTGACGGACTGGAGTGCGTCACACCCTTCAGCGCGATATTTCCAACCACGCCCGGCGCGTTTCAGACGTCCCCTTTGAACAATTCGTCGGCGGGAGTGGTCGCCGCATTGAACGCGTCCGGATCGGCGCTGATTTACGCAACCTATCTTTCCGGCAGCGTGTTTTCCTCGCAGCAGGCCCAGGACCAAGTGGTGGCCCTCGCCGTCGACGCCGCGGGCGACGCCTTCATTGCCGGCTTCACCGGCGCCGCCGATTTCCCGGTTACCGCCGGCGCGTTTCAGACCAAGCTGCCGAATTCGAACGCCGCCGCCTTCGTAGCCAAACTGAATCCGCAAGGGAACACCTTGCTCTATTCGACGTTCCTGGGCGGCAACAGCGGCGATTATGCGGAGGCGGTCGAAGTGGACTCAGAAGGCACGGCCTGGGTACTCGGACAGACGAGTTCCACTAATTTTCCGCTTACTCCAGCTCCGTTCGAGTCGGCTCCCGATGATCATTTTCTGGTCCATCTGAGTCCCGACGGCGGGTCGCTGAGCTATTCGACGTATTTCCCAGGCGTCCTCGGCGGAGGCCAGGCGCTGGATCTGAACGCGGAGGGTGAGCCGTATGTCGCATCCTCCGTCTCCGCGGCGGGCTTGCCCACCGGGCCCGTGCCTTTCGCCAGCAATATCAGCGGCGGTACCGTTTACCTCGCGAAATTCGCTGCAAGCGGCCGACTCGTGGGCGCGAGTTATTTCGGCGGATCGAGCGGCCTCTCATACGCGAACCTGATCGCGGCGGCTCCCAACGGGTTGGTGACATTGGTCGACACTGCGGACTTGCAAAGCGGAATGGTGTCCTACGTGACCAATCTTGTCCCGTGGCTGACGATACCCGTCCGGCCTCGCCGTTGACGCCTGGAACAATCTATCGTCCTTCAGAGGACGGCGATCGCTTTGGTTTGAATCTCCGTTGAGCGGAGTTCCTGCGTGTCCTCTGTAACGAGTTGGTAGGCGTCGCGGATGTTCTCTTCCAGCTCTGAGAGCGTTTCGGCCTGGCTGACGGCGCCGGGTACCTCTTTCAATCGGCCGACGTACCAGCCGTCGTCCGGCCAGTATTCCAGGGTGAAGTGTCTCGGCATGACTTGAGGGTAGTCGAAGTCGGCGGCGCCACGAGTGGCGACGCGGCACGCCTTGGGGGCGCGCGCCACACGTGCGTCTGCTTGAAAGGAAAGCTCGGGCCTCTGACCCGGACTTGGCTGTGCTCAAAGGAGGCGGTTTCTCATGAAGTATGTGAGGCTATGTTTTTTCCTCCGGCGCATTTACAATGGTTGCGAGTGCCCCTGGAGCGGTTTCAGCTTTTCGACCTGAAGCGCGACGAAGGCGCGCGCACGTTTGAGGCGCGCGAAATCGCCACGGGCCGTCCTGTGCTGGTGCATTTATTCGCCGACCGCGTTTCGCCCCTGAGTCGAGCGCTGCTGGCGAAGGTCGATGCGCTGCCGGAGAAAGAACGCCTGCGCCTGATCGACCGCGGCGACCATGAGGGCGGGGTCTATCTGGTGACGGACCGGCTGGCCGAATATGCGGGCTTGCGCGAGTGGCTGACGCAAAAGGAGCCGCGTCCGAAAAATCCGGACTCGGGCATCGACTGGCGCGCGAAGCGGATGGAGATGCGTACCGTCGACGACCAGCTGGCTCACCTTTTCGACACTGCGCCGCTGCCTCAGCTGGAACCGTCGCCTACGGAGCCTCCGCCTGCTCCGGTGTTGACGAATACGGGCGAGCAGACGCTGGTGATCCCCATAGTTGAGCAGCCTCCGGCGCCAGCTGTCGAGGCGGCACCGGCTGTTAAGGCGGCGCCGGCAGCAAATGATCCGGGTGAGTTTACGCGTCAATTCGCGCCGGTGTTGCGCCCCGCGCCGCCACCGGCTCCGGCCGCGCCCGCACCATCGGCTCCGGCGGCGAATGAGCCGGGTGAATTCACGCGCCAATTCGCTCCGATGCGCCCCGTGCCGCCGCCGGCTCCGGCCGCGCCCGCACCACCGGCTCCGGCAGCGAATGAGCCGGGTGAATTCACGCGTCAATTCGCTCCGGTGTTGCGGCCGGTCGCGCCCCCGGCACAAGCGGCGACTGAGGCGCCCGCCAGGAAGCCCGAGCAGCCTATGGGCGAATTCACCAGACAGTTTCAAGCTCCGCAGCGTCCTGTTTCGGGGCCGCCCCCAGCACCAGTTCCTCCGCGCGGGAAATCCACTCTGCAGGATGGCGAGTTCACCCAGATGCTTAAGGCGCAGAGGCCTGCCGCACCCGCGGCTCCCCCGCAAGGTTCCAAAGGCAGCGACTTCGACTATCTGCAATCCCCGATGGCGCCCGCGCCGCTCGGTTCCGCGCAGCAATTCCGGCCGATGACGCCTCCGCCGACGCCGCGGCCGTCGCGGGAGGGCGAATTTACGCAGAGATTTGGACCGGGCGACATCGCCGGGCCGTCCACTGTTCCCGTGCCGGCGATCCCCAGCAACGCGACGGAGGTGTTTCATCCGTTTGCGCCGCCTGCGTCGACGGGCGTGCCTACTCCCCCGGCGTCGGAGGAATGGGGCAAAATGTTCGACACGCCGGCTGCGCTCACGTTCGGCCAGGCGCCCCCCAGTCCGCAAGGCGCGCGGCTGCCGGAAGTGGCACCGGCTTATTCCCGGCGAAACAGTTCCCGCCTCCCGCTGCTCCTTATAATAGGCGGAGCCGTACTCCTGATGATCGCCGTAATCGTCTATTTTGTAGTGCGCCCCCATTAGGCCTGATGAAACTTCCTAATTTACAAAGGGTTTACCAAATCAAGAACACAACTGAGCAGCACTCACAGGATGACGGGGATATACTTATAAGTGTCGCGCATGCGATTCTCGGTTGACGCTCACGCCATAGGCTGTCACCTGACGGGGAATGAAGTCTATATCCGCAATCTGTTGAATCAGTTTGCGAAACTAGACCGGTCTAACGACTTCATTGCCTACGTCTCCCAGCCCGGCGCTCGCCTCCAGGTGCCGAAGAGCGTGCGGATCAGCAGGGTCTCGGCAAACCCCTTTAGAAGGTTAGGTTTAGATTTGCCGATCCAGCTCCGCTACGATAGGCCGGACCTGTTGCATGTCCAATATACCGGCCCTCTGGCCTGCTCCGTCCCGATGGTGGTTAGCGTTCATGATGTCAGTTACCTGGAGCATCCGCAGTACTTCACACGCTTTCGCTCCGAGCAGCTGCGATTGACGGTGAAGCGAACCGTAAAGGCTGCCGCGCGCGTGCTCACGCCGAGCGAGTTTTCGCGCCGGGCAATTTTGCGCCATTACAAACTGGATGAGAGGAAAGTAGTGGTTGTTCCCAACGCGGTGTCGTCCTCCTTCCGGCCGGTGGATCGCGAACTGGCCGCGGCGATACTCGAAGAAAGGTTCGGAATTCGCGGGCCGTTCATTCTCACCGTGGGCGACTTGCAGCCGCGGAAGAACCATCTGGGACTGTTGCGCGCGTTTGAGGCGCTGCTTGGTAAACATCCGCACCTTCCGCATCGTCTGGTATTTGTAGGCAAGGAAACCTGGTACTCGAAGGAATTGCACAAAGCGGTGCTACGCAGCGGCGTGGCCGGGCGCGTCGATTTCACCGGTTTCGTGGAGGATCCGGATTTGCTGCAGTTCTACGGCGCCTGCGACCTGTTTGTGTTTCCATCGTTTTACGAAGGTTTCGGCCTGCCCATTCTGGAGGCGATGGCTTGCGGCCGCGCGGTGGCTTGTTCGAGCTCGACGGCGATGCCGGAGGTGGCCGACGCGGCGGGGATCCTGTTCGATCCGTACTCGGTTCCGGAGATGGCGCGCGCCATGGCCGACGTGCTGCTGGACGGCGAGATGCGGGCGCGGCTGGAGCGGCTGGGCACGCAGCGGGCAGCGTCGTTCACCTGGGAACGCGCCGCGCAACGCACGCTGGACGTCTACTATGAAGTGGCGGGCGTCAGTAAAGTCGCACCCGTGTTGAAGGTGCGGGCGTCGTCATCCTAAGTAGCGCATATGAAATCCCTGGTCTTTCTGCTCTGCCTCCTTCCGGCGTCCGCCGAATCGCTACGGTATTCCATCAACTGGGCCAGCGGCCTGAGTCTCGGCGAAGCGACGCTGCACGCCGATAAGGGAAAGGAAGCGTGGAGTTTCGAGGTCACGATGGATGCCAGCATCCCAGGCTTCGCCCTGCGCGACAGCTATCACGCCGCTGCGACTACGGATTTGTGTTCGCTCCAACTCGATAAGAACTTCACGCACGGCAACAAGAAAGCCGACGAGAAGGTTACGTTCGATCAGCAAAGCCACAGCGCCACGCGCGAGACGACCGGCGGCGGCAAATCGGACGTGGCCATTTCGTCCTGCGCCAAGGATGCGCTGACGTTCATGCAATTCGCCCGCAGCGAACTGGCGCAGGGAAGGCTGGCGCCGCAGCAGATGGTGATGTTCGGCGCGGCGTACGACGTGCGGATCGAGTACACCGGCGCGCAAAAAATCAAGGTCGGCGAGCAGACCGTGGACGCGGACCGGATGCTGGCGACGATCAAAGGTCCCGTCACGGATCTGACCGTCGAAGTTTTTTTCGCCAGGGATGCCGCGCGCACTCCGCTGCTGGCGCACATTCCTCTGGCGCTCGGATCGTTCACGGTAGAATTGATTCGGTGAGCAATCGTCCATTGCCCGCTCCCACATGGAGCCGCGACCATCGGGAGCGGTCAGCCACCCCTCTAGGCGAGGGAACCAGGCGATGAAGCTCGCGTTTTTTTCGCCGCTGCCGCCGGCCAAAAGCGGCATCGCCGATTATTCCGCGGTGCTGCTGGACCATCTGCAACAATTCGCCGAAGTGGAGGCCTTCGCGTCGCGGCCTGCCCGGTTCGATGCCGCGCGCTTCGACGCCCTCGTTTACCAGTTGGGCAACAATCCGTATCACACCTTCGTCTATGAGATGGCCATGGAGCATCCCGGCATCGTGGTGCTGCATGAAGCGAATCTGCACCACCTGATTGCCGATTTGACCATTCGCCGCGGGGATTGGGACGCCTATGTTCGCGAGGTGGAAATCAACGCCGGAACCGCTGCCGCCGCCTACGCGCACCACCAGGTCCGGACGCTCGAGCAGGGTCCGGATTACGATATTCCAATGCTCAAGCCGTTGCTCGCGCGGTCGCGCGGCGTCATCGTGCACAGCGCCGCGGTGGAGAGCGAATTGCGAGCCCTCGGTTACGAAGGACCGGTGGCGAAGATTCCTCATGGAGCATGGCTGGTCGACGCGGATCGCATGAAGTACCGCGGCCGGCTCGGGCTGGATGAGCGCGCGCCGCTGATCGGCATTTTTGGCTTCCTGAAACCTTATAAACGGATTGCCGAATCCTTGCGGGCGTTTTCGCGGCTGATCCGGGTCCAGCCGGATGCGCGCATGATCCTGGTGGGGGAGGCGCACGAAGAACTGCATCTCGAT
>JBEKOZ010000230.1:0-7336 GCA_049521275.1 Bryobacteraceae bacterium
GAGCTGGACCGTTTCTGCGATGCCATGATCGCAATCCGCGGCGAAATTCAAGACGTCATCGACGGCAAGACCGACCGGCAAAACAACGTTCTAAAGAACGCTCCCCACACCGCAGCAGCAGTATCAGCCGACGATTGGCCGCATCCCTACTCACGGCAGCAAGCCGCGTATCCCCTGCCGTTCGTCAAAGCAAAAAAGTTCTGGCCGAGTGTGGGAAGAATCGATAATCCGTATGGAGATCGAAACCTGATGTGCTCGTGCCCGCCGGTGGAGGCTTTCGCGGAAAAATAATTTTACGCAAGGCCCGCTCCGGCGCAAAGAGGGATAGGCGATTTTTGCGCCTGGCGTGAAATCTCTTACTCATCCCCCGCGTAAGCCGCATAATCCGCCGCGCTCATCAATTCCGCGACCTCCGCAGGCGCCGACAATTTCACCTTAAATAACCACGCCGCCCCGTGCGGATCTTCGTTGAGCTTCTCTGGCGACGTCGTCAGCAACTCGTTCACCGCGGTCACCTCGCCCGAAACCGGCGCGAAGATATCGCTCACCGCTTTCACCGATTCGACCGACCCGATCGTCTTCCCCTTCTCCGCCGCCGCGCCCACCTTCGGCAGGTCGACGTAAACTATATCGCCCAACTCTTTTTGCGCGTGGAACGAGATACCGATCGTGCCGGTATCGCCTTCGACGAGCACCCATTCATGTTCTTTCGTGTAGCGGAAGTTTTCCGGGTACGTCATTTTCCCCTCTTATAAAATGGTGTCTGGACCGTCACCGCCTCGACGCCCTGGCCGCGCACCATCACCTGAATCGTGCGCCCAATCACCGCCTGCGCCACCGGCAGATAACACAGTCCGATGTTTTTATTCAGCGTCGGAGCCGGTCCCCCACTGGTGACCCACCCCGCCGCAGTCCTGTCCACATGCACTTCATATCCATCGCGGCCGATGCCGCGCCCGACCATTTCAAACCCAATCAGTTTGCGCGTCACTCCCTGTTCTTTCTGCTTCAACAGCGCATTCCGCCCAACGAAATCGCCCTTCTTGAGCTTCACCATCCATGCCAGATCCGCCTCCCAAGGCGTCACGCTCGCGCCGAGTTCATGCCCATAAAGCGCCATCTTCGCTTCCATGCGCAAAGTGTTTCTCGCGCCCAGCCCCGCCGGCTTGATGCCGAACTCTTCACCCGCGGCCAGCAGGTCGTCCCAAATGCGCGGCGCTTGCTCCGGCGCGATGTAAATCTCGAATCCGTCCTCGCCCGTATATCCAGTACGCGCAATCCGCGCCGCGGTTCCCGAAACATCGCCGTCTTTGAAGTGATAATACTGGATCGCCCCGAGCTCGGTTTCCGTCAATTCTTGCAGCGTCTCGAGCGCGCGCGGCCCCTGCACGGCGATCTGCGCATAGCGAGGACCCGCATTCTCCACCACGCAATCGTAGGTGTTGTGCGCGGCGATGTGCTCGTAATCCTTATCCTGATTCGTCGCATTGACGCACAAAAAATAATGATCGTCGGCCACCTTGTGCACCAGAATATCGTCGACAAATCCACCATGCTCGTACAGCAGCCCCGAGTACTGCGCCTGCCCGATCTTTAATAAGGACGCATCGTTGGTAGCCACGTAATTGACCAGCTGGAACGCCTCCGGCCCACGCACCTCGATCTCACCCATGTGGCTGACGTCGAACAGACCGACCGCGGTGCGCACGGTGCGATGCTCGTCGAGCAGCCCCGAGTACTGCACCGGCATGTCCCACCCTCCGAAGTCGACCATCTTGGCCCCCAGCCGGCGATGGGTCGCATTGAGCGGAGTTTTCCTGAGAGTCGCGGGTGCGGTCATGAAAGAATCAGCCTAGCACACGCGGCACACGCTCAAAGACAGTCGTGGCGCACGGTGCACACATAATCGATCCAGGCAATAGCGAATACCCACCAGAGCGCGTAGCCAACCGCGCCAGCCCAGGCTAGGGTGAGGGGAAGGGTGAAGAAGAAAGGGTTGAATCCGACGACTCTTGCGAGAAGCAACGGAATCAGACAGGACAAGATAGCAAGCGAAAAGGCGAGAAGGGCAATGGACCGAAGCGACATGTCGGACTCAGGTCCCGGGTGCATGAACGCCGCGAAGGATTCCTGCGACACTCAAGTCCTCGTCCGCATCGGGCCAGCGAATACCTTCGCCATCGCCGATCAATTCGAAGTTGCCGCGTTGCTCTGAAGTGGCGTTGAGGAGTCGCGGGAACCACGTCAGGGGAGCGGAGACGGTGCGACCGTCCTTCAGATGAGCCGTCAATTCTGCGTCGCTCACCTCGACGGTGCGTGCGGGGTATGAAGGATACAGCATAAGTATGCGACGAACCATTGTACGAGCTGGACCAGACTCCGGGTGGCGCGAGCTTCAGCTTGCAGCGGAGGCTTCAGCCTCCGAATTCTAAGAAAAGAACGGCAACTGAAGTTGCCGCGGCAAGCTGAAGCTCGCGCCACCCAAGCGCGAAGCTAAAGGGCCGTCGTAAGATGAGGGAGTGAGCGTAAAGAGCGATCGCAAAAAGACACTGCCTCCTAAGCCTTCGGACCATCCAGCCTGCGGCATGTGGAAGGACCGCGAAGATATGAAGGACCCCGCCGCCTATATTCGGAATCTCCGAAAGCCCCGCTACACCTGGGACGACAAGCTGGGCGTCGTGCGGACTGCGCGCTAGCCAAATTCATCCAATTCTAACCTGGCCCGATTCTGTGTTATCCTGATCCTGTACAAATCGATTAAGAAAAGACGAGGAGTTTCGTTTTCCGAATGGCACTGGCGGGTGAAGCTAAATTGAATGTTATTTCGAAGTTCCGGGTCCATAAGACGGACACGGGCTCGCCAGAAGTTCAGGTTGCTATCCTGAGCCGACGGATTGCCGAGCTGACGGAGCACTTTAAGACGCATAAGAAAGACCATCACTCGCGCAGAGGCTTGTTGCTGATGGTATCGCGTCGTAAAAGTCTCCTGGGTTATCTGCGCAGCCGTAGCCCGGAGCGTTACAAGACTCTGATTACGAGCCTTGGGATTCGCCACTAGCTTTCGTTCGGATTCGATTCTCGATCCCGGTCCAGGCGGCCGGGCTCCCGTGGAACCTCACTCCAGTCTCCTCTTAGTCAAGCAGGCTTGATTAAAGGAAAATTTGAAACATGTTGCATATTGTTGAAGTCGACCTCGGCGGGCGGATCATTACGATCGAAACCGGGAAGATGGCCAAACAGGCCAATGGGGCGGTGATTGTCCGCTCGGGCGAGTCGGTGGTCCTGGTGACCGCGTGTACCGCCGAGAATCCGAAGGTGAACGCCAGCTTCTTTCCGCTCACTGTCGACTACCGCGAGTACACTTACTCCGCCGGGCGTTTCCCGGGCGGCTTCATTAAACGCGAAGGACGGCCCACCGAAAAAGAAGTGCTGACCAGCCGGTTGATCGACCGGCCGATCCGTCCGCTGTTCCCCGAAGGTTATTCTCATGAGACGCAGGTGATCGGCATGGTGCTGTCCGCGGATCCGACGCGCGACCCCTCGACGCTCGCGATCATCGGCGCGGGCGCTTCGCTCGCCATCTCCGACATTCCGTTCGAACACGTCCTGGGCGGCGTGCGCGTCGGCATCGTCGACGGCAAGCTGACCGCGAATCCGACTTACGAAGAGACCAAGGCCTCGAAGGTCAATATCGTCGTCGCCGGAACCGAAGGCGGCATCGTGATGGTGGAGTCGGGCGCGCAGCAGGCTTCCGAAGCGGAAGTTCTGGACGCGATCGAGTTCGGCCACGACTGTTGCAAAAAGATCGCCACGGCGATCCGCGAGCTGGTGAAGAAGACCGGCAAGACCAAGCGCGAATTCAAGTCGCCCGAGTTGAACAAGGATCTGTACTTCCAGATTTCGGACGCCGTCCGTAAAGAACTGACGGACGCGATGGACACGGAAAAGTACGAAAAGATCGACAGCTACCGGCGGATCGACGCGGCGAAGAAGAAGGCCCTGGAGCCGATTGCCGAAGAGTCGAAAGCCGAAGCCGGCAAATGTTTCGACGCGCTGAAAGAGCGGATTTTCCGCGACCAGATGTTGAAGGACCGGCGCCGTCCGGATGGGCGCAAGTTCGACCAGGTGCGCAAAATCGACGTCGAGGTCGGGATGCTGCCGCGCACGCACGGATCGAGCCTGTTCACGCGCGGGGAGACGCAGGCGCTGGTGACGGCGACGCTCGGCACGAAGGACGACGAGCAGCGCATTGAGCTGCTGGACTCCTCGGAGTCGTCGAAGCGCTTCATGCTGCACTATAATTTCCCGCCGTTCAGCGTCGGCGAAGTCGGGTTCATGCGCGGCGCGGGCCGCCGCGAAATCGGCCACGGCGCACTGGCGGAGCGCGCGTTATCGGCAGTCGTGCCGGACGACAAGGCGTTCCCTTACACGATGCGTATCGTGAGCGACATTCTGGAATCGAACGGATCGAGCTCCATGGCGTCGGTTTGCGGCGCATCGCTTTCGCTGATGGACGCCGGTGTGCCGCTGTCGGCTCCGGTGGCGGGGATCGCGATGGGCTTGGTGCTCGAAGGCAAGGATTACGCCGTGCTCACGGATATCGCGGGCGCGGAAGATCATTACGGCGACATGGATTTCAAGGTCGCGGGAACGAAAGACGGCATCACGGCGTTGCAGATGGATATCAAAGTCCCGAACGTCACGCATGCCATCATGACCGAAGCGCTGGAGCAGGCGCGCAAGGCCCGGCTGCACATTCTGGATAAGATGAACGCCGTTCTGGCGACTCCGCGCTCGACGATGTCGCCCTATGCGCCGAGAATTTTCTCCTTAAAGATTCCGACCGACAAGATTCGCGAGCTGATCGGACCGGGAGGCAAGGTGATTCGCGGAATCGTGGAGCAGACCGGCTGCAAAATCGACGTCGAGGACGATGGCAGCGTGAAGATTTACTCCTCGGACGGCGCGGCGGCGGACCGGGCCATTCAGATGGTCACCGACATTTGCGCGGTAGCGGAAGTGGGCAAGACGTATTTGGGCAAAGTGGTCCGGATCGTCGATTTCGGCGCGTTTGTGGAGATTTTCCCCGGCACCGATGGGCTGCTGCACATCAGTGAAATTTCAGAAAGCCGCATCAAGCAGGTGCGCGATGAGTTGAATGAAGGCGATCAGATCCTGGTGAAGGTGCTGGCGCTCGAAGGCAACAAAATCAAGCTGAGCCGCAAGGCGATCCTGAAAGAGCAGCGGGAGAAGCTGAAGAAGGAAGAAGTGGCTAAGGGCTAGTAGCCAGTAGCCAGTAGCCAGTAGCCAGTAGCCAGTAGCCAGTAGCCAGTAGCCAGTAGCCAGAATTACACAGACTGAAGTCTGTGCCACCTTTTTTAGACTATTTTCTCGACCACCACCGCAGTGCCGTAGCACAGCACCTCGGTGACTCCCTGCATCACTTCCGTCGCGTCGTAGCGGCAGCCGATTATGGCGTTGGCTCCCATTTCTGTCGCGTGCTGGATCATGAGTTCGTAGGCGTCGCCTCTCGTTTTTTCGCAGAGTTGCGAGAGCAGCGTGATGTTGCCGCCTACTATGGTTTGGAAGCCTGCGCCGATGGTGCCGAAAATCGAGCGGGAGCGCACGATGATGCCGCGCACCATTCCTAAATTGCGGGTGATTCGATAGCCTTCGAAGCTGAAGGCGGCGGTTACCAGATCATGGGTCATGTGAGGGATTATCTCACTCCGTGCGCAGGGCCGTCAGAGGGTCGACGCGAATGGCGCGTTTGGCCGGGACCCAGCACGCCACAAATGCAACCGCGGCCATGAGAGAGACTGCGCACGCGTAGGTCAGCGGATCGTGGGCGCTGACGCCGTAGAGGATCTGGCCGAAAAATTGTCCGCTCAAGAATGCCAGCGCCAGACCGATCACGGTTCCGATGGCCAGCAGGACGGACGTCCTCATCAGCACGACGCGCAGGACTTGCGCGGGAGCCGCGCCCAGGGCCATGCGGATGCCGATTTCTCTCGTTCTTCTGGACACCGCGTAGGCCATGATGCCGTAGACGCCGGTCGCGGCCAGCACCACGGCGAGCAAGCCGAAGCTCGCGAGCACGACGGCCACCAGCTTGGCCGGGAACAGCGCCAGCGCGAGCGCGCTGGTCAGGCTGCCGGCTTCGTAGACGGTGAGCGACGGGTCCAGTTCCGATACGGCGCGGCGCAACTGGCGGACGGTTTCCGCCTCCGGCATGGGCGAGCGGGCAACCAGCGTATTATTGCTGCGCCAGCTCTGTTCCATGGGCCGGAACACGGTGGCCGACGGCGATTCGCCGAGGGAGCGGTATTTTCCATCCTCGACCACGCCCGCGATCTGGTTCCATGGTTCGCTGGCGCCGTAGCGGAAGCGCTTGCCGACGGCATCCTGGCCGGGCAGCAACTGCCGCGCGAAGGCCTCATTCACCAGCACCGCGCGCGGGGCGTCCTTGCTGTCGCGCGCATCCAGATCGCGGCCGCTGATCAGACGGGTCTGCATGGCCTGGAGATAGCCGGGACTGATCTCGTACATATTCGCCATGGGGGAATCGCCGGGGCGCCCCGGCGGCGTGCCTTCCACGTTGATCGGGCTGTTGGAGATGTTGAGGGTGAGGGGCAGCCCATCAATCAGGCCCGCAGCCTCGATTCCAGGCATCGAACGGACCTTCTCGAGCAGGCGCTTCTGAAACGCCCGGCCGCGCTCTTCGTCATAGCCTTGCAAACCGACATCGAACGAGACGATGGCGGCATGCGCGGGCTCAAATCCAAGGCGCAGAGTGAGGGCGTGCTGCAAGCTGCGGACCACCAGCACGCTGCCGATCAGCAGGACCACCGAGAGCGCCACCTGGCTGGTGACCAGAATGTCGCGCAGGCTGACGCGGCGGAGTCTATCGGAAGGCGCGTCGTTGCGCATCGCTCCGGCGAGCGCCAGGCGAGTGGATTGCAGCGCTGGGACCAGGCCGAACAGCAGGCCGGTAAAGAGCGAAACGGCGGCGGCAAACAGCATCACGCGCAGGTCGATGACGACGCGGGGAATTACCGGAACATCGACGGGCGGAGTCCAGGCGTTGACCAGATCGGTGAGCCAGAACGCGAGCAGAATGCCGGCGACGCCGCCGGCGATCGAGAGCACCACGCTCTCGGTGAGCAGCTGGCGGATCAGATTATAACGACTGGCGCCCAGGGCGAGGCGGATGGCGGTATCTTTCCTGCGGTCGGCGGCGCGGGCGAGCAGCAGGCTGGCGAGATTGACGCAGGCGATCAACAGCACCATGCCGGCGACCACCATTAATACGGCGGAGAATCCGGTGATGGCTCCG
>JBEKOZ010000231.1:0-7332 GCA_049521275.1 Bryobacteraceae bacterium
GCGGCATTGTTCCCTTTTCCTGGTCGCTCGATCATTGCGGGCCGATTGCCCGCACGGTCGAGGATGCGGCTCTCCTGTTGCAGCAAATCGCGGGCTACGATCAGCTCGATATCGATAGCTGGGATAAACCGGTGCCGGATTATTCAGCCGGTATCGGAGCGCCGGTCGAGCAGTTCCGCCTCGGCATCGCGCCGCAGTTCTTCGATCATCTGGACGATGAAGTGGCGCGCGCCGTCGAGGATGCGATGGAAGTGCTGAATAAACTCACCAAGGGATCGCGCGAAGTGAGCCTTCCCTCGCTGCTGCGAGCCGGCGCCGCAGGCGAGGTCGCCGCGTATCATGAGGGTCTGCGCGGAGTGAACGGCGGTGGGTACGAGCCGAGTACCGCTCGCGTGTTCCCCACCGCTCCGGACGCAACCAAGGCAGTCGACTACATCCGCGGCTGGCGTGAACTGCAACTGATCCGCCGCACCGTTGATGTGAACATTTTCCAGAACCAAAGTGTCGACCTGTTGATCGCGCCCACGCTCCGCCATGCGGCTCCCACGGTCGAAGAAGTGCTCGCCACGCCTTCCCCAGGTGGAGGTGGACGTGGCGGCGGAGGTGGTGGACGCGCGGGTGCAGCAGCCTCGACGCCCACGACGCAAGCCGCCGGCGCGGAAAATTCCTCGCGGCCGGACGCGGAAGAAAATACGCGGCCCTTCAACGGCTACGGCCTTCCCACCCTCACGCTACCCTGCGGCTTTTCGAAGGAGGGCATGCCCATCGGCCTCCAGATCAGCGGCCCGCGCTCCGGCGAAGTGAACGTGTTCGCTCTTGCATACGCCTATCAGGAAGCCACGGAGTGGCATAAACGCAAGCCGCCGCTGCAACCCGATACCAAGGTTCCGGTCCTCTCGAAATCGGCATCGGAGCAGACCGGTGGTTAAAGAAGAGTTCTGCGCGCTCACGCTGAAGCAGGCGTCCGACCAGATCCGTGCCGGGAAAGTGTCGCCGGTGGATCTCACCGAAGCCTGCCTGGCCCGCATCAAGACTTATAATCCGAAAACCGACGCCTGGATCACGGTGATGCGCGAACAAGCTCTCGCCCATGCGAAGCTGCTCGAAAAGGAGCAGGCCGAGGGCAACTTCCGCAGCCCTTTGCACGGCATCCCGATCGGCCTCAAGGACAATATCGACATCGCCGGAACCCGCACCACCGCGGGCAGCAAGACGCTCGCGGCCAACGTGCCCACGGAGGATGCCGAGGTCACGCGAAGGCTGCTCGCCGCCGGCGCCATCGTGATCGGCAAGTGCAACATGCACATCTTCGCCAGTGGGTCGACGTCGGCCGTCAGTTATTTTGGACCCGTCCGCAATCCCTGGAACCTCGCGCTGATCGCCGGCGGTTCCTCCGGAGGCTCTGCTGCCGCGGTCGCGACAGACAATTGCTATGCCGCGCTGGGCACCGATACCGGAGGCTCCATCCGGACTCCTTCGGCGATGTGCGGCGTCACCGGTTTCAAAGCCACGTATGGACGCGTCAGCATTCGCGGAATTGTTCCGCTAACCTGGTCGCTCGATCATTGCGGACCCATCGCGCGCACCGTCGAAGACACCGCCATGGTTTTGCAGCACATCGCGGGCTACGACGTCCTCGATCTGCAAAGTATCGATTATCCGGTGCCCGATTATTCGAAGGCCATCGGCGCTCCGGTTTCGCAATTCCGCATCGGCATGCCGCCTATGTTCTATGACGGACTCGACGACGACGTCGCGACCGCCATGGACGAAGCCATCGCCCTGTTGAACAAGTTGACCAAAGGCTCCCGCGAAGTCGAGATGCCCTCCATCCTCGGCACCGGGGCCAATTCCGAAGGCGGCGTTTATCGCGAGAGCCTGGGCAGCGGCTTCGTGAGCACGGAGCCTGCGGCGCCCTCCAGCGGCGGTGGTGGCGGGGGCGGCGGAGGCAGCGCTCGCGCCGTGGATTACATCCGCGAATGGCGGCAACTGCGCCTGATCCGCCGCACTGTCGACGACGACGTGTTCAAGAAGCAGAACGTGGACCTGCTGGTCACCCCCACCATCCGCCATCTGCCCTGGACCATCGAGGAAGAACTGAGCCGTAGCGCGAACACTCGTCCCCGCCATCCCGAGCCCGGCAACACCCGTTCGCTCGACGACTATGGCCTGCCTACCATCACGGTCCCTTGCGGTTTCTCGAAGTCCGGACTGCCCGTCGGCCTGCAAATCAGCGGTCCGAATCTGGCCGAGATCGACGTGCTGGCGCTCGCGCACGCCTACCAGCAGGCCACGGATTGGCACACGCGCAAGCCTCCGCTGGACCCCGATACCAAAGTACCGCCGCTATCGAAAACCGCTCTCGGCCAGACCGGCGAGTCCGTCACACGCTAGACCATTTTTCAAGATAACGTAGACTGCTGTTGTGGGGCCGCCAATTTTGGCGGCAGCCGTCCTTTAGGCGGCTTTCGTGGCCCGCAACAAGCCTGCTGAAAGCAGGCTGCCGCCAAAATTGGCCGCCCCACCCAGGCCCCGAACAGCTTACGAAAACCCAGAAACCGGTCTAACCGCATTTCTCAGTTAGCGATGGGTCCGTCACTCGCCGACAGCGCCGTGATCATCGACTCCTTCAATCGCTCCGCGGCCTCTACCGCGGACTGAAGCGCGATTCGGTACACAATCATCGCCACCGCCGCGTCGAATGTGAGCACGGCAAAAAATGCCACTTCGCTTCCAGTCGCCCATCGCGCGAGATAGGCCAGCCCCGCCGGAATCGATGCGACCGGATAAATAACGAACAGCAGCGCCTGTACCCGTCCCGCCGCTCCGGACCGAAACGATGTCGCGGGATTCGCGGCTCGCGCCTGGTGAATCGACAGCAGATTTCCCGCTCCCAATAAGAAGAGCGTCAGGACCGCGGCCACCGCGTAGGCTTCCGCCAGCCGCACCGGATTCAGCGGCATCCCCAGGCACGCGCAAACAATGGTTACCGCCGAAATCTCGAGGAGAATGAAAAACACCGCGCTCAGATTCTTTCCGATCAATACGCGCGAGAACGGCACCGGCGCCAGAAAATAGAACTGCGCGGCGGACCGGTCGAAGCCAAACGAATTCCAGAAGCAAACCTCGCTGAGCAGCAGCAATGAATAGACACTGACGATGGTCAGATAGTTCGCGCCAAGCATCGAATTGGAGGGTCCGTTCTTGCTGAGGGCCAGCGGCAGCCAGATCACCAGTCCGAACGTGAATCCCATTAGAAACACCAGCCGGAAACGTGGCGAGCGCACCAGAAAACGAATTTCCTTTTCGATCATCGCAGCCAGCGGATCGCGGAAAACGAGCGCCGGGAGCCGGAAGAATTTATCCACCAGCCCATCGCGCCGCGCGGATCGCCTTCCACCTGCCGACGCCGCCTGCGCGTCGAAGGATAGCGAAGTTTTGAACTGCCAGTAGCCGAAGATCCCCGCGGCCAAGGCCCACCCGAGCATGATCGCGAAAGATCGGACCGTGGCCCGGCCCTGCACCATATTCGACGTCGCGGCCCATGGCCAACCGATCCAGGCATCGCCAAAGAGGCGGCGCAACCCTTTTCCGCCTACCGGCGAGCGAAGCATCAACAATTGCGGAAGGCCCGCGCAAATCACCAACAGAAAAAATGCCGCCTCGCGAATCCGCTTGTGAGCCAAAATCCGCGCAACCAGATCGCGCATTCCCACCGCGAGAAACAGGTTGAACAGCACATAGGGCGCCAGCGCCAGCGCGGTCCACTTCGGCATTGTCGGGTTCAAAAGGACCCCGGCCGCGAGCCCTGCGAGGATAAGCAACATCTCCACCGCGGAGGTGACTCGCAGCATGACCTCGATCGAGAACAGTTGCGACGCGGGGATTGGATACACTTGCAGCTTGCGGAGTTCGAGCGACGCGCCGGTAGCTGCCATCAACAGCGGCACTACCTGCCAGTACAGGAACATCAGCAGCAATCCACCCGTCAGCACGGATTTCATGAGGTCGAGATTCTTCGGGTCCGCGGCCAGCCGTCCCGTGGAGATCGCCACCAGTACCCAGAAGCCATACCATCCGGCGCCGATCAGCGCGCCCCAGGCCATGCCGCCGCGCGGATAGAAGTTCCGTACGGTCCGCCACTGCGCCCAGAGGATTGCGCGAGCCTGGTTCATGGCGCCTCTATAGCCAGTCGAGCGTTTCCGTCGTTCGGCCTACGCCTACCGCACGCACGAAGGCGTCTTCCAAAGTCTCGGAGGCACTGCGCAGTTGGTCCATGGAACCCTCCACTACCACTCTCCCGTCGTTGATAATAGCCACATGGTCGCAAAGCCGCTCCACCACTTCGAGCACGTGCGAGGTTAGAAAAATCGTCGCGCCATGGCGCACCTGTTCGAGCAGAATATCTTTCATGAGGCGCGCGCCTACGGCATCCACGCCCTCAAACGGCTCATCCATCAGGAACAGCCTTGGGCGGTGGATCAGCGCCGCTGCCATCGCCACGCGCTTGCGCATGCCCTTGGAATATTCGGCGATGAGTTTCTTCTGGCTCGCGTCGAGTTCGAACAGCTCCAGCAACTCCGTCGACCGCTCCCGCGCGACCTGCTGTTCCAAGCCATACATCCGGCCTACGAATTCGATGAACTCGCCGCCCGTCAGATGGTCGAACAGCAGTGACTCGTCGGGGACCAGACCGATCATCTGCTTGATTTCGAGCCCTTGCTGGGGCATCTCCAGGCCCAGCAGGCGGATGCTGCCTGAGGTCGGAGGCGCAAGGCCCATCATCATTTTGATCGTCGTGGTCTTGCCGGCGCCATTCGGCCCCAGGAATCCAAAAAAACTCCCCTGGGCAACCGTAAGGCAAAGCCCGTCCACGGCCGCTTTGCTTCCATAAACCTTGCGAAGATTCTGAACTTCAATGGCGGGCGGGATCTCGGGCATGCGCAACCATTATGGTACCGGACTGCTTTCAGTACTTGCAGCTTATCGATCGATAGGGAGCGTCCGGTCTTTCGGCCAAGACTGCGGGAGTGGCGGGAATTGCCGCTTTCCAACCCTCGTGCAACGTGGAAAGAAGCTGCTCGACTTCCTCGAGCGGCGCATCGATCTGTTTCGCGTTCGCCTCCAGCAGACGCCTCTGCATGTAAGCGTAGAGCTCGCGGAGTGGCCGGCTGATTTCCTCGTACTGCGGATTTAGCGACCGCGAAAGCTCGCGCAGGATTGCCAGCCCGCGCATGATCTGCCGCGACCTTTCCCGGATTTCGCGCGTCTTCAAGTGGCGCCGGGCCGCGCGCGTTGCTTCCATCGCCCCCAAATAAAGCATGCAGACCTGTTTGAGGGGGTCCGCGCTGTATACTTCCGTTTCCAGATACCTGCGGTAGTTCGAATAAGCCATTGAAGATTTTCAGTTACCTTCCACTGCTCTTGTCGGCCATCCTCAGCACTTGTTCACTCGGAATTTGCTGAACCACCGCGCCCGTCTTCTTATTGACGGAGCGAACCACCGCGGTGTTCGCCATCCGGTCGATAATAAAGGTGAGTTCGTTTTCTTCGCCCAGGATCCCGGAGGCATTCACCGCCTTTACGGCCTGAATGACTGCCTTTTGATCCTCGCCGAGCGGCGGCTTAGGCTCGGACGCCTCCGTCGACGCGCTGAGGTGAGACGAAAGACTGCTAATAGACGAAATATTCATATCGCCGCCTTTGAGAACCCTCAAAGCGCTCATCGGCACAAGGCTGGCAAATATGAAACGGATTATGCGAGATTGAGGACCTTACCGATGGCGTTCGTGTCCAGCTCGATCTTCTTCTGTAGCATCGTGATCGCGTAGATCAACTGCTCCGGCCGCGGGGGGCAGCCCGGAACGTAGACGTCCACCGGGATCACCTGATTTACCGGCACCAGCGCATAGTTCGAGAACACGCCGGTGGACGTCGCGCAGGCCCCCATCGAGATCACCCACTTCGGCTCCGGCATCTGCTCGTACAAGCGGCGGATGACCGGCGCCATTTTGTTGGACACGCGCCCCGCGATGATCATCAGGTCGCTCTGCCGCGGCGAGCCGCGCATCACCTCCGCGCCGAAACGCGAAATATCGTACCGCGAGCCGATCATCGACATCATTTCGATGGCGCAACAGGCCAAGCCGAAACTCATGGGCCAGATCGAATTCTTGCGGGCCCAGTTGATCGCCATGCTAACCGTCGTGGTGACGATCGATTCGCCATACTCGTCGGCCAGCGGTTCGTCGTCGACACGCGCGAACAATTCCGGAGGCTGGCTTAAATGAAACTTGGTATCGGTTGCGTCCACAACTGGATTATCTCACGTCCGACAATGGTTCATGACCGGCGAATTGTTTCTCCATCACTCCTCCCACAAATTGACGCAGATGACCGGCTATATCGACGCTTGCGTGCGGAAGCTCGACCCCGAGCAGATCTGGAATCGCGCCCATCCAGCTCAGAACTCCATTGGAAATTTGGTTCTGCACCTGTCCGGCAACGTCCGTCAATGGATCGGCTCGAGCATCGGCGGCCAGCCCGACATCCGGCAGCGCGACCGCGAGTTCGCGCCCGATTCGAGAATCGCCCCGTCCGAACTTCTCGCGACGCTCCACTTGACGGTAAGCCAGGCGCTCTCGATCCTGAAGGATCTCCCGCCGGATCGGCTGACCGAAATTGTCGCCACCCAGGACGGCGACCGATCCGTTCTCGAGGTGATCTATCAGGTGGTCGGCCATTTCCAGCAGCACGCCGGCCAAATCATCTTCGAGACCAAGCGTCTGACCGGCGAAGATCTAAAATTCTACTTGACTCTGCCGTAACGTCAGGCCTGACTCTATTCTCGGAAGGAACCGATGCTGCAAGCGCAACAATTTGCCGACCTGGCCGGCGTGACCGTCCGGACTCTGCATCATTACGATCGCCTGGGTCTGCTGCGGCCGCGCCGCACCGAATCGGGGTACCGCGTCTATCGCGAATCCGATCTGGAGCGGCTGGAGCAGATCGTGGCGCTGAAATTCGTCGGTCTTCCTTTGAAGCGGATCAAGACTCTGCTCGAACGCGACAACCTGGATCTTCTCGACGCGCTGCCCCGTCAGCGGCTCGTTTTGGAGGCCAAGCGTAAGCTGATCGATCGTGCCATCCGCGCGATCGAGGACGCCGAACGCACGCTCGCGGCCGGCCAGCGCCCCAACGCCGCGGTACTGAAAAAAATCATTGAGGTGATCGAAATGCAAGACAATTCCAGTTGGGCAGAGAACTATTACAGCGAAGAAGCGCTGGCGAAGTTGAAAAAAAGAGAATGGACTCCGGAGATGCAGGAACAGA
>JBEKOZ010000232.1:0-7332 GCA_049521275.1 Bryobacteraceae bacterium
CAAGATCCAGAAGAAGGTTGGCGACCTGGAAAAAGTGATCGAAAAGTAATTTTCTGCACGCCTGAGGCGCAAATATTGCCATGTCTTTTGCGATCTATTTGTTGGGCTACCTGGTGCTGATCATCGGGTTAGGGATCGGCGCGCACATGATGCACATGCCGGATAGATGGATTGGGGTTGGCGTTTTGATTCTCGCTGGGTTAGGCATTCTTAGCGGCGTCGCCCGCACGCGCCAGCGGGACGCTTCTAAATAATGGCCGCCGAGCCTATTGGCGCGGTGGATGTGGTCACCGAGGTAAGGCGCGAAGCGGCGCTCTTGAAGACGGGGGCGTTACAGAACGCGATTTTCAACAGCGCCAACTTTTCGAGCATCGCCACCGACGAAAAAGGTGTCATTCAGTTGTTCAATGTCGGTGCCGAACGCATGCTCGGCTATACGGCCGTTGAAGTCGTCGACAAAATTACTCCCGCCGACATTTCCGACCCGCAGGAAGTGATCGCGCGGGCGGAAGCATTGAGTCTCGAACTGGGCACGCCGATTACTCCCGGCTTCGAGGCGCTGGTCTTCAAGGCCTCGCGAGGCATCGAAGATATTTACGAACTGACGTACATCCGTAAAGACGGCAGCCGGTTTCCCGCCGTGGTGTCGGTCACCGCGCTGCGCGCCGATCACGATGGGATCATCGGCTACCTGTTGATCGGTACCGACAATACCGCGCGGAAACAGGCGGAGGACGCGCTGCTGAAGGCAGGGGCGCTTCAGAACGCGATTTTCAACAGCGAAAATTTTTCGAGCATCGCGACCGACGAAAAGGGCGTCATTCAATTATTCAACGTCGGCGCCGAACGCATGCTGGGCTACACGGCCGTCGAAGTGGTGGATAAGATCACGCCGGCCGACATTTCCGATCCGCGGGAAGTGGTGGCGCGCGCCAAGGCATTGAGCCTGGAGCTGGCGACGCCGATCACACCGGGATTTAACGCCTTGGCCTTTAAGGCTTCGCGCGGCATCGAAGACATCTATGAGCTGACTTACATCCGCAAGGACGGCAGCCGGTTTCCGGCCGTGGTTTCGGTGACGGCGCTGCGCGATGCACAGGGCGCGATTATCGGCTATCTGTTGATAGGCACCGACAACACCGCGCGCAAGCAAGTGGAGGCCGAGCAGAAGCTGCTCGATCAGCGGCTGCGCGATCAGCAGTTCTACACGCGGTCGCTGATCGAATCGAATATCGACGCGTTGATGACCACCGATCCGCGCGGCATCATTACCGACGTCAACCAGCAGATGGAGGCGCTGACCGGGTGCACGCGCGACGAGCTGATCGGCGCGGCGTTCAAGGATTATTTCACCGATCCGGACCGGGCCGAGGCAGGAATCAAGCGGGTGTTGGGCGGGGGCAAGGTCACCGATTACGAGCTGACGGCTCGGGCGCGGGACGGCAAGGAAACCGTGGTTTCTTATAACGCGACCACGTTCCACGATCGCGACCGGAAGCTGCAAGGCGTATTCGCCGCGGCGCGCGACGTCACCGAACGCAAGCGGTTTGAGCAGGCGCTCCAGGAAAATAACGTCGAGCTCGAAAGAGCCAAAGCGGCGGCCGAGAAGGCTAACCTCGCGAAGTCGGATTTCCTGTCGAGCATGAGTCACGAGCTTCGCTCCCCGTTGAATGCAATTCTCGGTTTTGCGCAGCTGATCAACTCCGATTCTCCGCCGCCAACGGCTTCGCAGGCGGCCAGCATCGACCAGATCCTCAACGCGGGATGGTATCTGCTGGAGCTGATCAATGAGATTCTGGATCTGGCGCAGATCGAGTCCGGCAAGCTGGCGCTGTCGAGGGAGCCGACTTCGCTGGCCGAAGTGCTGCTCGAATGCCAGGCGATGATCGAGCCGCAGGCACAGAAGCGCGGCATCAAGATGATTTTTCCGCAGTCCCGCATTCCTCGCTTCGTCGACGCCGACCGGACGCGGTTGAAGCAGATCCTCATTAATCTTCTCTCGAACGCGATCAAATACAACGAGGCGCATGGAACGGTGGAAGTGGAGTGCTCGATGCCCACGCCGGGACGTATCCGGGTGAGCGTCAAGGACAGCGGCGCGGGGCTGGCTCCGGAGATGCTGGCGCAACTGTTTCAACCGTTCAACCGGCTGGGGCAGGAGCGCAGTACGGAGGAAGGCACGGGCATCGGCCTGGTGATGAGCAAGCGGCTGGTGGAACTGATGGGCGGCCTGATCGGCGTCGAGAGCACCGTCGGCGAGGGAAGCGTGTTCTGGTTCGAACTGAACTCGTCCGAGGAACCGCGACTTGAAACGGGTCCGGAGCTGCCCGCGGCGGCGGCCCAGGCGCAGGTTCCGCGTGGAGCAACGCTGCGCACGCTGCTCTATGTAGAGGACAACCCGGCGAATCTCAAGCTGATCGAGCAGTTGATCCTGCGCCGTCCCGACATCCGCCTGCTGAGCGCGAGAGAGGCAATTCAGGGCATCCAGCTGGCGCGCGTCAATCAGCCCGACGTGATTCTGATGGACATCAATCTTCCCGGCATCAGCGGCATTGAAGCGCTGGAGATCCTGCACAAGGACCCGGCTACCAAGCACATCCCCGTGATTGCCCTCAGCGCGAATGCGATGCCTCGGGACATCGAGAAGGGCTTGCAGGCTGGATTCTTCCGCTATTTGACCAAACCGATCAAGGTCAACGAGTTCATGGCCACGCTGGAATCGGCGTTGGAGTTCGCGGCCCAAGAGGTCGCTTAGTGGCCGGAAACCGCTCGGCCCAGAGGGCACCCCGGTCACGGCTCGGAAAGAATGCGTTATGAGTACGCTTGTGCCCCGCGCTGGCGACGACACGAGTGTCGACGCGGCACGCACGAGTGCGTGCGCCACAAGCGCCCTGATACCGGGCACTAGACGCTCATGGCAGAATGTTGCCAATTTCTAACTCTGGACACTAGATGATCAGCTCTGCGGACATTCTGAACGCCAAAATCCTGGTGGTCGACGATAAAGAAGCTAATGTCCGGCTAATCGAGGGCATGCTGCGCATTGCCGGCTACACGGACGTTTCTTCG
This sequence comes from Bryobacteraceae bacterium, assembly GCA_049521275.1. GTDB lineage: Bacteria > Acidobacteriota > Terriglobia > Bryobacterales > Bryobacteraceae > Palsa-187. The sequence goes on from JBEKOZ010000232.1 coordinate 3,070, forward strand.
ACGACGAATCCGAGCGATGTCTGCGCGCTTCACCGCGAGAACCGTTACAGCCTGATTCTGCTGGATCTCCAGATGCCCGGTATGGATGGATTTCAGGTGATGGAAGGGCTGAAGGAAATCGAACAGGGTGGCTACCTGCCGGTGCTGGTGATCACCGCGCAGCCGGACCTTAAACTGCGAGCGCTCGAAGCGGGAGCCAAGGATTTCGTCAGCAAACCGTTCGATCTTTCGGAACTACGGGCGCGGGTGCACAACATTCTCGAAGTGCGGCTGCTGCATCTCGAAATGAAGGAGACGGTTCGGGATCTGGAAGAGAGCCGGGAGATCATCCGTGTAAAAACGCTGGAGGAGCGCAAGAAGCTGGAGCAGGAATTGGCGCTCGCGCAGCAGACTCAGGAAAGCCTGCTTCCGCGGTGTGTGCCCCAGTTCGAGAATTTTCGAATCCATGCGTTCAATAATCCGACGCGCTACGTGGGAGGGGATTTTTACGACTTCCGGCAACTGAGTTCGGGGGAATGGATGGGCGTTCTGGCGGACGTGTCCGGCAAGGGGATGCCGGCGGCGCTGTTGAGCTCGATGGTGCTGGGCGCGCTGAGCATGGAATTTCGCTCGGCGAATCCACCCCAGGAAGTCTTGAACCGGGTGAACCAGCTGCTATGCGAAAAATCGCTTCCTGACCAGTACGTCACGCTCTTTCTGTTCTTGCTGAAACCGGACGGCGCCGGGCAATTCATCAGCGCGGGGCATAGTATCGCGTATCTGTTCCGCTCCGCGACGGGCACGCTCGAAGCATTGGCTCCCGACGCGTATTTTCTGGGAATGTTCGATTTCGCGTCCTATCAATCCCGCACTCTCCGGTTGGACAAAGGCGACATTCTGGTGGTGTATTCCGACGGACTGACGGATGCGGAGAACCCGGAGCACGAAATGTTCGGAGAAAAGAGGCTGAAGGAGATCATCCGGCAGGAGGGTCCTTCAGGAAGCGTCGCGGTGGAGCAGAGGTTCCTGAAGGCCATTGAGGATTTTACGGAGGGCACTCCGCAAACGGACGACATCACGTTCGTGGTGGTGGAAAAATGTCAATGAGGGGATGGTGTCCCGTTCATTCCGGCAGCGGAAAGTTTCACGCCGGTCCGCATGCTTACGCATGGCGGTTCCGTGTTGGCTGAGTGGTAACGGCGGGCTGAGATCGTCGTCGAAGCTGAAGCGGAACTAAACCCCGCCCGACAACGAACCCCCGTTGCTCCCTTCGACAACGCGAGAGAGGCTGGGGATTTGCTTCGGGCAGGGACCACATACAGAATACGGGGAACCTGTCAGTTATTCCATCGGGGATTCCCTATATTACCGTGATGCCTTGCGGGCCGATGGCGGAAAGCACTGGCAAGAGATTGGTAACCGAAAGAAGCTGCCGGATCCGCTTGCCAAGGTTGATGAGCTCAACGTTCGAGCCTGCCGACCTGGCGGATACGTAGAGACGCACCACGGTGCCGAGGCCCATGCTGTCCATGTGGGTCAGATCCGTCAAGTCCAGCACGATTCGCCTGGTTTCCGGAATCAGCTGGCTGACCTTGGCGTAGAGAACCTCGTTGACGCCCGCCACCAGTTTGCCGCGGCATCGGACCACGGCGGTGTCGCCGGCACGGTCGATCTCAAGCGTGAGCGGACTTGCGGCTGCTTCTCTAGACATCGAATGGTAATTTTCTCATAGAGCGGGGCGTCCGTTCACTTCTGTCCCGCGCGCAGACGATCAAGCATCTTCGCGGTCGCGGGATCGGGGTCGATCTGCTGCGCGGCCTCCCATTGAGCGATGGCTTCCGCGGTACGGCCCGCGCCCGCGAGCAACGATCCGAGGTTGGCGTGAGCCTCCCGAGCCAGTCTGCCGCCGGGTCCTAGTCGCAGCGCTGCCTCGTACTCCCTGATCGCATCGGGAACGCGGCCGGGAATTTTCGAAAGAGAATCCGCCAGCTGAAAGTGAGCCTCGGCCATGTCCTCAGACGCCAGGTCGGGGTTGGCGCGGATGGCTGCTTCAAAATAAGGAACCGCACCGCGGTAGTCCTGGTCGATCATCCTGCAACGACCCAGGGCGTACGATGCTGCCGGGAGGGCTGGATCCAAGCGTAAAGCAGTCCGCAAGTGAACGGTCGCGGCGGCGCAGTCATCCAGGTGCATCAGGGCCAAGCCAAGATTGGCATTCGCCACGACTGAATCCGGTTTGGTGCGGAGGGCCGACTCAAGGTGCGGGATCGCCTCGACGTCGCGCTCGAGCGAGACCAGGTGCGCGCCGAGCTGTTCCTCGGCCAGAGCGTTGTCCCGGGTCGCGTCGACAGCGTGCTCAAAAAGGGTTTCACTGTTCCGCCAATGCGCGGCATTGATCCAGGCGAGGACCATGCACGCGACACAAACCATCGCGCCGGCGACGGCGGCCACGGGCTTCGTCCGCGGCCAATGCGCGGTGATGTCCGCCGCGCCCCACGCCAGCATGATCAGCAAGCCGACCATCGGGATGTACATATAACGGTCGGCGTGGGCCTGCACGCCAACCTGGACCAATCCGATGACGGGAACCAGTGTACCGAGGTACCAAAACCAACCCACGGCGAGGTACGGACGTGTTCGCCATGTCCGGATGGCAAGCACCGACACGAACACAAGCAGAACGACGGAGAAGACAACAGTCGTCCGCAAGGCCGTTATCGATCGCGGATAAGGATAAAAAACCGCCAGGCGCGCCGGCCAGAACATTTGCCGGATATAGACGACATACGTAAGGAAAGCGTTTGCTGATCGAACCGCCAAGGGGAGTGCCTGGACGAATCCGGACGAGCGCTGAATCCGATAGGTGACCACCGCAGCGCCGGCCGAGAGGGCGAATAACGGGAGCTTCTCCAAAATCGTCCTGAGCCATTGGGTCCGGGGCCCTTGGATCCGCCGGAGGGGCCAGATGTCGAACAGAAGAAGGGTAAAGGGAAAGGTGACGACCATCGGTTTGGACATCAGCCCGAGACAGAACGGCGCCACGACCGCCAGGTACCTGCTGACGCTTGGCTGCTCGGCATAGCGCACGTAGGCATAAAGCGCGAGGAACCAAAAGAACGCGCTCAAAACGTCCTTGCGCTCCGCGACCCAGGCCACGGATTCGACGTGCAGCGGGTGAAGCGCAAACACGAAGGCGACGAAGGCGCTCAAGGATTGCGCACCGGTTGCGCGCCGCAACGCCCAATAGAGGAGCAAAGACGCCAGCACATGGAAGCATACACTCACCAAATGGTGCATTCCGCTGTGCATCCCGAACAACTGCGCGTCCAGAAGATGGGAGAGCGCGGTGACCGGCATCCAGTTGCCAATGATTGCGGCGGTGAAGGCCCATTTGACGCCGGCGAGAGTCAATCCGGCCAGGACGTGCGAATTTTGGTACACGCCCTTCGGGTCGTCGTAATTTATAAAATCGAAGTCGGCAACCTGCGCATAAACAGCGAGGGTGGAAAGAATCAGCCCGAGCCAGACCGCCAGATCGAGAAGCTTTTGTCTCCTCGCCGCCGGCGACGGCTGAGATGCGGATTCGTCGTGGGGCTGGGTCATATCCTTAGCGTGGTGTCGACCTGAGTGTCGACACGGCACGCACAAGTGCGTGCGCCACGGTTCAGCTCAACTGCCAAGTTTAGACGATCGAGTGTCCGCATGCTTAGCGGTTGCGGAAAACTTGTAGAGATCGCTCCCTATGGTCGCGGCTCGGAATCGGCGTTACGTAATGCCTAAAGTCCGCATGCTTACGCATGGCGGTTCAGTGACGGGATGCGTGGGGAGGTTTTCGCGGAGAGCGTTGCAATCAGGTCGCGAAGCTTTTCCGGCTCGAGCGGCTTGGTCAGATATCCGTCCATTCCGGCAGCCAGGCAAGTGTCGCGAAACTCGGTGGTCGCGTGGGCACTGAGCCCGAAGATGACGGGCTGGCGGTCCTGCGGGACTTGGCTTCGGATCTCCCGGGTCGCGGACAAACCATCCACGTCAGGCATCTGGACGTCCATCAGAACCAGATCATAGCGATTTGCGACGACGGCAGCGATCGCCTGCGCACCGTCCACCGCCAGGTCCGCGTTCACTCCCAGCTTCTTCAGCAGCATGAGGACAACTTTCTGATTGACCACGTTGTCCTCCGCTACCAGCACTTTCAAAGGATTATCCTCGTCGAGCGCAGGCGCTGCCGGTCGAGCGCGCGCCGCGACAGGATCGTCGACACGACCCATGCGGATCGTGAACCGGAAG